>CAZAHS010000013.1:0-19217 GCA_964484855.1 uncultured Sphingomonadaceae bacterium
GCCATAACTCTTCGGTTAATTTGGCAAAATCATCTGCGGGCATATCATATTGTGAGCGCCACATCGCGCCGACATTATCAAAGCCCAGTTCCTCCGCCCCTTGATTGGCGATATCCACCATGCGGATATAATCTTTTTTCATCGGTGCACCGACCTGATTATGCCAACTCGCCCACATTTCTGTTAATTTGGCTGGATCGCGCACCGTGCCCATGGCGGCCTCTATATCAGAGCCATTAATCGGCTTGCCGTCCAATGTGCCTTTGCCCTTGCCATATTGGCTGTTCAGGCGGGTTGCGATGGTATTCAGCTCGGTCGCCGCGCCTTCCCGTGTTGGCGCGGGCAAGACGATGCCGCCGCGCAATTTGTCCAGCTTGCGTTTTTCAGTAAGCGAAAGGCCCGAAATATTCGCATATTTGGCCGCTTCTAAAGCAAAACGCACCGACATTTGCGTACCCTTTGCGCCGACAGCAGCCGCCATGGCGTCCGTATCCTGCGTAATATATGTGGCGTTGATCCAGTAAACGCGGCTGGCCTCAACCGAAAAATCAAACAGCTCTTTTTCGGTCTGTGCCAGAAAGGTTCTGGCTTGCTCTAAATCTTTGCTGGCCTGCGCATTAGCCTGTTTGGGGGCTTTGGCAGCAGATTGCGGCGCGGCATCGTCATTGGCAAAGGCGGTTAGCGGTATAGCAGCGGCAAGCGCAATGGCGGAGATTGAAAGCAGATGGCGTTTCATGGCATGGTCCCTTTGGTCTTTTTAATATGTTGCTTAAATTGATGCGGCGCATAAGGGCCGACGTCAAGTGTTTGCAGCAACTCTTGGTGCCAGCGCTTGATAATAGCTTTGGCTGAACCGCGCCGTGCGGCGAGCGTTCGCCATGCGCCTTTCAAAGAGGTATATTATTGGTCAACTATCCCCGAAATCGGTACCGCCTGCCTCTTTTCCATTGGGGCACTGAGCAGCGTGTCACAAGTCTGCTCACAAGGCAGGAATTGTAGATTCTTTTGCCGCTGTTTGCGCGGGCTTATCATCCATATAGCTAAGCGTAACAGACATCCGCCGATTTCTAGGATCGTTCAGATCGCGTGGGTTAAACGGCTCGCGGTCAGCAACCCCCTCAATGCGCAAAAGCTGCTTTATAGATACGCCGCCTTCAACCAATGTTTTGCGCGTTGCCTCGGCGCGGGCGGTGGACAGCATCCAGTTGTTCATCACCTTGCCAGAGGCATAGGGCAAACCATCTGTATGACCGCGCACCACTACCGGATTGGGTAAACCTTTAATCACGTCGGCAACCTCAATCAATAATGTTTCGGCGCGCGGTGTCAGCGTGTCTGTGGCCAGCGCAAACATGGCAAAGTCGGCTTCATCGACCAGATCAATACGCAGCCCTTCCTTGGTGCTGGTGAAACGCACATTGTTAGAAAGCTGGACCAAATCAGGCCGCGAATTCAGGCGCTGCTCCAATTCTTCGCGCAATGCCTCAAACGCCACTTTTTGCAGCGAACGGTTTGATTTTCCGCCCTTATCCTCAACGCCAGTTGCATCTTTGGGAATCGTCAACGAACGATCCCCGGTCTGCCCGATTGCGGTCGGGTAATTGTCACGCGACACAATAGAATCGCCGCCAAAAATACCGTTTGAGCCGGCACTGCCCTGTTTCAGTTCAACCAGCGTTGGGGTAAAATAATCGGCCAGCGCCTTGCGCTGCTTCTCATTCGTCGCACCCAATAACCACATCAACAAAAAGAACGCCATCATTGCCGTCACAAAATCGGCATAGGCAACCTTCCACGCGCCGCCATGATGCCCTTCATGACCATCGGCAATGATTTTTTTGACAATAATTGGGCGCTCATTCTCGCCGTTCTTGCCTTTGGCTTGTTTTGCAGCCATGACTTAACGCGCTCTTAAGCCGTCAAAAACCTCAGCAAAACTTGGCTGATTCTCATGCTCCAGGCCAGAACGCGCAGCTTCGATCACCAGCGGCTGCGGATGACCATGCAGGCTGGCGATAATGATTTGTTTGACGATATCATAAATCGCCAAATCGCTTTCGATGATATGCTTGGCGCGGTTGGCCATCGGGCCGACAACACCATAAGCCAGCAACACGCCCAAAAAGGTACCAACAAGCGCAGAACCAATCATGCCGCCCAAAACTGCTGGTGGCTGGTCAATCGAGCCCATGGTTTTCACCACGCCCAAAACCGCCGCAACAATACCGAGTGCAGGCAAGGCATCGGCCAGCCATTGCAGGTTTTCGGCGGGGCCCATGGCTTCTTTGTGATGCGTTTTCAGATGCTGGTCCATTACGTCTTCGACCGAATGCGGATCGAGATCACCGGATGATACGACGATCAAACGCAGTGAGTCGCATATAAGCGCTATCAGAACTGTATCGGTTAGCAGCTTAGGATATTCAGCGAAAATTGCTGATGATTTTGGATCCTCGACATGCGCCTCCAGCGCCACCGCTCCTTCGGTTCGCAGCAATTTCATCAATTTGGATGTGAGAAAAATACAGTTTAAAAAATCCTCACGCTTATATTGGGGGCCAGCGAAAACGCGCTTAAACCCGCCGCCCAGCGCTTTAACCTGATGCATGGAATTGCCGGTGATGATAGCAGCAACACCGGCGCCGCCGATAATCATCATCTCCAGCGGCAACGCAGCCAGAACAGGGCCAATATCGCCGCCTGATATGATGAAACCACCAAACACCATGACAAGAAGAATGACGAAACCAACAGCTACCAACATTATTTTCGCCTCATATTATGATAAGAATTGCATATGACAAAAAGGCTCCGGCTTATGAAAAATGCTGGTCCTTTTGCCTCTGTAATAGGTAACGAGTGGGGGCTGCTAAGATTAAGCGAAATCAGTAATCTAGAATCGAACTTTATTGATTTTTGGCACTAGAGGAAGTTGAGCAGATTCTGCTGTTCAATCCGTGCATAAATGGCCCGCGCTGCTTCCAGACTGGTGTCTAGGGTTTGCAGCCTGGTAATCGCCTCGGTGACGTCGGTATCCTCAAGGCGCGAACGCAATTCGGTTAGCGCGATGCCATTATCTTCATATTGCACGCGTACGCTTTCCAGCGCGTTACTGGTCACCCCTTGCCGCGTCAGCACAGTGGTCATACGTTCAATCGCTCCATCGACTGCGCCCAACCGGTCCTGACGATCAGCGGTGGTGCCGCTGCGCACCGCATCGATGGTAAGCGTCAGGACTTGCTGCAATGTTTCATTGCCCGCGCCAATACCGTCCAGCAACTCCGTGCGCGATGGCGCGGGGCTGATGCTTCGGTTTTCACCAATGGGGATGCTAAGCGCGGCTTCAGGGAAAAGATCGCCGCCATAGCCATCTTGCTGTGTGACAAGATCGTTGATGGTGGCCAGCACATTTTCCATCTCCAAAGCAATGCCTTCGCGGTCATTGGCGCTAAGCGTGTCGCTGCTCGACTGTATTAGCAATTCCTTGGTGCGGATCAGGCCAGAGGTCATGGTATCAACCGCCGTTTCGGCTCGGTCGGCCCGCGTCTGGGCGCGGTCTATATTGCTCATCCATGCCTGCTCATCGCTTTGCTGGCGTGACAGGCTGGATATTTCTACCCATGCCTGCGGATCGTCCGAAGCGCTATCAATACGCTGTCCAGTGGCGATAGCGCGCTGCTGCTCGGCAATGGCGTCATTCAGCCTTGTGAGGTTTTGCACCGCGACTTGCGGGCGATTGCGATTGATCGACTGGACCATGTCTCAAAGGCTCCTGATTAGAATATCGCTAAGATAGATTGCAGGGTTTCGCGGGCCACCTGAATGATCCGCGCAGAGGCTTCATAAGCTTGTTGCAGCTGAACCAAATCGGCTGTCTCTCGGTCGATATCAACGCCTGCACTCGCATCGCGCGCAGAGCGGGCATTTTGATCAAGCGCGCTTGCAGCGCTTTGCTCACTGCGCGCAGTGGAGAGCAAATTGGCGTGGGTGGCGACTATGGTGGTCCAGCTCTGTTCGCTGCCGCCTGCCCCGCGCTGCGCCGAAAGAGAGAGGATATTGCCATTAGCTGCGCCATCATTGGACGCTAGCGCGAGCGCTGCTGGGTCAGAATTTATCAAGCTAAGGCTCGCCGCGCCGGCGCCTATAGCCACCAAAGGCGCGCCCGCGCCACCATTATTAGTGCGACCTGCGGCCTGCCAGCTGTTGAGATTATCGGCAAATTGTGTCGCCAGTGCGTTGAGATTGTTCAGGCTTTCGCCCGATTGCACCATCGCAGTGTTAAGCCCCGCAAGCAGGCCATTGCCAGGTGCCTGTGTGGCCGTGCCGCCGACCATGACGGTCAGGCTCAGATCCGCATTTTCGTTGAGAGAAATAGGCGTCACGACGCCGCGATTGACAATCTCTTGGCCGCCAAAGCTAAGCCGCGCCGTGCCATTTGTCTCAAAATCTATATCAACATCAAGCCGCTCGCTAATCACCGCCAGAGAGGCATCGCGCTGGTCCAGCAGGGCCGCGCGGCCATCACTGCCTGGTGCACTGCGCAGCAGGTTAATATTGATCTGGCCCAGTTCGTTTAGGCTCTGGTTTAAGGCTGCGCTTTGCGATGTCGCTGTCTCGCGCATTTGTCCGAGTGAAAACTCAATATTAGATGCGGTGCTCCGAAACGCGCCAATAGCTCCATCAATATCGTTCAGAAAAGTGGCGCGCAGAGCATTGTCAAAAGGTGCAGAGGCCAGCTCCTCGCCGCGTGTATAAACCTGTGTTAGCTGTGTGCCGACATCGCGCCCGCCATTTTCCAGCGCAGTTTCAACGCTGGTCATCCAGCGCACACCGGTTTCTGCGCGCACCAATGTCGCTCCGCTCAGCCGCGCACTGGCCTCCAGAAATTCATCACCTGATCGCCCTATAGCTGTCACCGCAGGGCCACTCAGACCGCTTTGCGATGTGTAAAGTGGGCTTAATGCGCCAGTGATCGTCTGGTCGGCAACCTGCGTGTTACGCCGCACATAATCCGGGTTCTGCGCATTAGCGATATTGCTCGACACAGTCTGCAAAGCGCGGTTGTTTACCAATAGGCCCGAACGGCCAATATTGAGCAGCGACGACACGGTTTATTCTCCTGATTGCGGCTTTGGCGGCTGTTGCGGACCATCCACGCCAAATTGCTTGAGAAGCATATTGGCGATACCAAAGCTCTGTTGCTCGGCCATATCATCGGCCAACCGTGCATCGGCAAGGTCACGAAACTGGTTGCCCGCATCATTGCCGAGCAGATCTTCACCCAAAGATGCACTGCGCATGGAGCCGATCATTTGGCGCAGAAAAACCGCCTCAAAATCCTTGGCTGCTTTGCGGATACCGGCCTCTTCGGCCTCGCTATGTTTGGCAGTAACAGGCGACTGGGAGGCAGGCCCCGAAATTGCAGGAATAGAGACATTACCCCCCCTGCTCACAATAGGGACCATAGACGAAATATCGGTCATATAATCACCAATTCTGCGGTCAATGCGCCCGCTTGTTTAAGGGCCTCAAGGATAGCCACAATGTCACTGGGCGAAGCACCAAGGGCATTGATCGCCTCAACAATCTCTGACAGCGAGGCACCGCGCGTAATATACGCGCCTGCAATTGGTTGCTCGACTTCGATAGTGCTGCGTTCCTCAATTTCGGTCTGTCCGCGGCTAAAGGGTTCGGGCTGAATAACGGCCGGCTCTTCCTCAACCCGAACGGTGAGCGTCCCATGACTAACGGCGGCGGGGCTAATCCTCACTGCGCCATTGATGACAATGGTACCTGTGCGCGCATTTACGATAACGCGCGCCGCCGCTTCGGCAGGGGTCACTGCGATGTTCTCAATCGCACTCATCATCGCCACGCGCTGCTGAACATTGGCGGGTGCAACGATGCGGATAGACACTGCATCATCGGTCATCGCCAGACCATCGCCCAATTCAGCATTGATGACATCGGCCACGCGCATCGCGGTGGTGAGATCCGCCTGATCGAGGTTGAAATAAATATAAGGCGCACGTTCAAAACCCGTGCTCACTGCACGCTCGACTGTCGCTCCGCTGGCGATGCGCCCGACGGAAGGAATGTTCACCGTGGTTGTAGATCCATCGCGCCCTTCTACGCCCAGCCCGCCAACAGCAAGATTGCCTTGTGCCATAGCGTAAATCTGGCCATCTGCCCCTTGTAGCGGCGCAAGAATAAGCGTTCCCCCGCGCAATGATCGCGCCTGACCGAGCGCCGAGACTGTTACATCAATACGTTGGCCAGGTTTTGCAAAAGCAGGTAGCTCTGCGGTTACCATTACTGCGGCTGCATTGCGTGTCGCGGGGTTTAGCCCTGGCGGCAAGGCGAGGCCAAATCGGTTGGCAACACCGCGCACACCCAAAGTAGCATATTCAAGGTTATCGTCCCCTGTACCGGCAAGACCGACAACGATGCCATAACCGGTCAACTGGTTCATACGCAGACCCTGAAAGCCACCTAGGTCTTTAATTCGCTCGGCATGCGCAGGCGATGCAGTAATGCTAAATAGCAGCACCAGCAGGAAAACGATGCTGCGCAAAAAGGCGCGAGATGTTTTTAAGAATGGCAATAATATCGTCATCTTTTTCATTCCTTTCATCTCTATCAAAACGGGCTCAGTGCGGTAAAGAAACGCTGTAGCCACCCTTGCCGACTGGCCTGGGCAATTTCACCGGCACCGCTATAATTGATACGGGCATCGGCAACACGCGATGACTGAATCACATTATCCGGTCCCACATCGACAGCACGGACGATGCCGCTAAACTGCACAAATTCGTCACCGCGATTAAGCCGCATCAGCTTTTCCCCGCGCACCAACATGGTGCCATTAGGATAGACCTCAGCAACCGTCACACTAATCTGTCCTTGCAACGAGTTTGACTGCTCTGCGCTGCCAGAACCATTAAAGTTCAAATTGCCGCTGGCCGTCACGTCGCTGGGATTAAATAGACTTAACGGACCAGTGGCGGGGGGATTAAGCCCAAAGCCGCCAGTGCGATCGGTGGAGGCGCTATTAGATTTGGCCGCCTGGGTGCGTTCGACCAACGCCACGGTCAGCAAATCACCAATGCGCGCGGCGCGGTTGCCACTGGTTAGCGCGGCATAGCCATTAGAGGCTTGGAATATCCCGCCAGTGGCAGGCTCTGCTGTGTTTAGCGGCGGTGGCAGGCTGGCGGCGAAGGCTGGACTAGACTCGACCCCGCTGCCACTTCCCATACAGGCGCTAAGCAATATAAGCGGCCCGGTGAGCACGGTGAGCGCGGCGAGGCGAGTATTATGTGGTATCTTGGCCATTATTTGAAAAACCTATCTCATCATTATTGCGTTTTTGGCGGCGAATGCGCGATTACATATTCTGGTTGGCGAATTGCAGCATCTCGTCGGTGGCGGAGATCATTTTGGAATTGACCTCATAAGCGCGCTGTGTCTCAATCATATTGACCAGTTCCTCGACAATGTTGACATTAGAGCCTTCGAGCGAACCCTGACGCAGTGTGCCGCGCCCTTCAATACCGCCTGCACCCACCAGAGGCGGGCCGCTGGCACCGGTCTGCAGGAGCATGTTGTTACCTGCGGGCTGTAAGCCTGCTGCATTGATAAAGTTGGCAATCTCTATCTGGCCCAATTGGGTGGCCTCCGCCTGCCCTGCCTGTGTGGCGGAGACAATGCCATCTGTGCCAATGGTGATACCGGTCACGCCCTGCGGCACCTGTATTTGCGGAAAAAGCGGCAGGCCCTCAGAATTTACGATCTGGCCTTGCGCGGTCATGGTAAAGTTACCCGAACGCGTAAAGCCAACACTGCCATCAGGCATTTGCAGCTGAAAATAACCCGGCCCCTCAATGGCAATATCCAGCGCATTGCCGGTGGTTTGCAGCGAGCCTTGCGTTTCAATACGCGCCGTGCCTGCAACCTCTACGCCCGTGCCAAAGGACAGGCCGGTGGCAAACTGGTTCTGCTGGTCCGACGGCGCGCCTTTTTGCACAATCTGCTGATAGGCCAGTGTCTGGAACTGCGCACGGTCGCGCTTAAAGCCTGTGGTGTTTACGTTGGCCAGATTGTTGGCGATAACGCGCATTTTTGCATTTTGGGCATCCAGCCCGGTGCGTGCAACCTGAAGTGCGGCATTGCTCATGATGTTAGTCTCCTCATATTTCGGTTAATCGGGTAGTGCTCAGGACGGCATCTGCATGATGCGCGCGCTGGACTCGTCAATTTCTTGGGCAGCAGTAATAAGTTTAATCTGCGCCTCCCATGCGCGGCTGGTTTCGATCATATCGACCAGCGCCAGGCTCATATTGACGTTGGAATCCTCTAGTGCGCCTGTGGTCAGCCGCGCATCAGGGTCACCCGGCAAAACGCCGCCTTCGCGCACATGGAACAGCGTGTCATTGTGCTTCACAATCTCGCTGCCTTGCGGACTGGTAATCTTTAGCCGGTCAATCTGTTGCGGCTGCAACGGGTCACCGCCAGGCGGCACTATCCAGACGCCGCCATCATCGGCAATGCTGATCTGGTCAGCAGCGGGCAATATAAGCGGCCCCGCCTGCCCCATCACCGGATGGCCATCGCCAGTTGTCACCAGCCCGCTCTCGGTTAGCTGCAAATCACCGCGCCGTGTATAGGCTTCCTCACCGCCGGGCGATTGCACCGCCAACAGCGCATCGCCCTGCATAGCAATATCGAGCGGACGGCCCGTGCTCTTGATAGGCCCGGGATTCATATCTGCATCCAGCACATATTCTTTCACCGTGGCGCGGCTATCCAGCCCGTCGCCATTCACATAAAGCGATTGCGCTCTTACAATCTCACCGCGAAAACCGGTGGTGCTTGCGTTCGCCATGTTGTTGGCAATCGCGGTCTGGCGATTCATAATCCCCTGCATGGCGCGCATACTGGTTCTTACCATCTTATCCATATCACTGTCTCCTTGATTAGCGGGTTGATTGTCAGTTTAAGCGGCGGTGTATTGGCTTATTAAATCTGCAGGTTGATGATGGTCTGAGTCAGTGTATTTGCTGTTTCAATTGCCTGCGCATTGGCCTGAAAATTACGCTGCGCCGATATGAGCGAAACCAGCTCTTCAGTGATATCAATATTGGCCGTTTCTAGTGAGCCGGAGCGAACTGTTCCTAACGCACCCTCACCTGCCTGACTGAATGTCGGCACACCGGAATCGCCGGTGGCCTGCCACTGCGCGTCGCCAATAGGGCGCAAACCCTCCGTCGCGGTAAAGCCTGCCAGCGCCAGCGCGCCCAGTTGCTGCTGATTGCCATTGGCAAAGGTCGCAGTAACAACACCATCATTACCGATATTGATATTGGCAAGCAGCGCTGTCGGGTCATTAGGGTCCGCTGTGGGCAGTGTGAAATCAACTAAATCGGCATTGGTGCTGCCGGTAACCTGACCATTAGCATCCACCGGCAAAAGCTGGACAATATTGCCCAGAGTATCAGTGACATTGCGATCTGCGTTGACTGCAAATGCACCATTACGCGTAAAGGATGTCGAGGGGTTTGCGCCGCTGCTACGCACGGTGAAAAAGCCATCGCCCGCAATCGCCAAATCCAAAGAGCGATCGGTGGTCTGTAACGTGCCCTGCGTAAATTGCTGGGTTACGGTGTTCAGGCGCACGCCCTGCCCTGTTAGCTTTGATGTGGTCTGTGTCGGCGATGCGGCAAAGACATCGCCAAAAACCGCGCGGCTTTTCTTAAAGCCGTTGGAGTTGCTGTTGGCGATGTTGTTAGAGATAACCGAAAGGTCAGTTTGGGCCGCTCTGAGGCCGCTGAGTGACGTGATAAAAGACATAATATATTCTCCGTTCTATAAAGGGTTAAATGATATGGATCAGCCGATGCGGCGCACGGCTCTGGTAGAAATCTCGCCAATGGGGGTTATCAGTGCAGCATTGCTGTCAGCACCCGAAGCACTGACCGATGACACCGGAACCCAAGTGGAAACCTGCGACGCAAAGCCACCAGTGACGCGCACTTGCAGCGGGCCCAGATCAACAGGGTTGCCGTCATCATCCAGACTATCAAAGCGAAATGGCAGCGTTCCAGCAGGCACATTTTGTAGCGTTTGGGAGCGGACTGTCTCACCCGCCTGATTGACCAGCGCGATATTCACTTCTGCATTCGCGCCCGCCATTTCCACCTCACCTGAATAGCCTCCTTGCGGGTCCATTGCGGCAATGTCGGTGTTGATAAGCGCCGAGCGGCCAATAAATTGCGATGCATTGGCCAATTGCGTTCCTTCAAACGAATTGGCGATGGATTGCAGCGAGACATTCATCTCGGCAATGCCAGCAACAGACGAAAATTGCGCCATTTGCGCTACCATCGCCTGATTATCGACCGGATCAAACGGATCTTGATAGCGCAACTGCGCCGTCATCAGTCTAAGAAAAGCAGCCTGATCTAGATTTTCGCCGCCCGTCGCACCAACAGGCTGTGCCTGAGTTAGGCCCGCAGGCAGTGCAGATGCAGAATTACCAATAATCATTTGCCCATCCTCACCGTATCAAGGATCAGCGATTTGGCGGTTTGCAGCACCTGTACATTGTTCTGATATTGCCGCGCCGTCTCCATCATATCGATCATCTCGGCGGTCTCATCCACCCCGGCTTCCCAGATATAACCCTCCTGATCGGCAATCGGGTTATTGGGGTCATAGCGACGGGTGGGTTTGGTATCAGACTGCACCACTTTTTCGACATCGACAGTGGCAAGGCCATTGGTTTCCATCGCTGTACGAAACACAGGTTTCAGCGCGCGATAGGCATCGGCCTCATTGGTGTAGGTAGTGCGTGCATTGGCGAGGTTCGATGCGGTTGTATTCATCCGCGTAAGCTGCGCCGACATGGCGCGCCCGCTAATATCAAAGACATTCATTGGCATTGTCATTCTCCTCTAAGGGCACGTGTGATGGAATTGACCCGCGATTCCAGAAACGATAGCGTGGTGCTGTATTGCACGGCATTTTCGGCAAAGAGCGTCTGTTCGGTGGACAGCTCGACCGTATTGCCGTCCATGCTATCCTGCAGCGGGATGCGGTAACCCATGCTGTCGCTCATAACCTGATCCATAGCGCTGCCATCATTCACCATCTTCATGGCGCGGTCGAAATCCATGTCGCGCGCCTTGTAATTCGGCGTCGCGGCATTGGCGATGTTGGAGGCAAGCACACCAAGACGCTGCGAACGCAATTGCAGCGCTGCGCCATGAACTCCAAAAATCCGGTCTGTACCCATTTGAAAAACTCCGTGGCTTAATTCTAAACCGGCAAACCCGTTACACCCTTTGCATGGATGAGATGGTCTAATGGTCCGGCAAGCCACACAAGCAATTGGCGTGCCAAAGGATATTTTATTCTATATTACAATGGTTTAATTGCTTAATACTAGAGCAGTGAATAGCCAGTTTTGAATTTGCGGCAAAGCCTTGCCGGGTCGCGGCAAAACACTGCCGCGCGGCAAAGCGCCTTATTTTGCGATTGTGGAGAATGTTGTGCCCGCCCAAATGCTGATGTTTTTTGATCCTTGGGCTTTACCGCTCGTGCTGTTGGGCAGCATGGCGATTGCCTGGATGCAAAATGGCAGCGCTGCAGTGCGCAGCGCAATTTCCATCATCCCGGCCATTTGGGTGCGTCGCGGCAGAGATATCGCCTATAATGCCCGGCTGGCCATGGTCAGGGTGGAAGAGCGGGTCGCACGCAATGGCCCAAATCATGCTGACCGTATCTCGCCAGACACCCATTTTGTTTCGGCATTGGCCGATATACTGGCCAATGCACCAGACAAAGCCCATTATGCGCAAGCCGTCACAGATTATCGCACGAGACTTAACCAACAACGCAGCGCCGCCAGCGGCTATTGGCATGATATTGCCGAACTGGCCCCGGCCATCGGCATGATTGGTACTGTGGTCGGACTGATCCTTATGTTTGACGGTATTGAAAGCGCCAATGCTATTGGTCAGGCGATGGCGGTCTGTTTGCTGACCAGCCTTTATGGATTACTGCTCGCGCATATTATCGCTGGACCAATTGCGCGGCGCATAGAATTGTTCACCGCATATGAGGCACGTTGGCATGACGAAGTTGCGCGGCGTTTTGATATGCTGGCCAACACACATCTGCATAACCGCGCCGTCATCTTGACACTGTCTAATAAAGGTCAAAAACCAGTGCAGCCTATTGGTAGAAAGCAGCACAAAACCAAATTAGATACCAAATTATGACACGCGGCAAAAGCAACATGACCAGCTTTTTGGATCTGACCCTTATCATGGTTGGGGCTATTGCCATGCTGGCGCAGGTCAACATAACGAATATTGAAACAGCCGAGACTACGCGCATTGGCGAGCATGAGACGGCTGAGTATTTCCACTATGCTACAGACAGGCTGTTTGCGGATGGTGAAGCGCGGCTATCAGACAAGGGGCTGGATATTATCGCCAAATTGGCGCCGCGAATTGGCGATGCCCGCGCACATGTTACCATGCCAATTGTTCGCAAGACAGCGAATAGCCGCCTTAATAATTGGGAGCTGGCTGCGGCGCGCACGGCCGCAATTTTTCATGCGCTGCAAGGCCACGGAGTTAGCGAAAGCAGTTTGCAGAGCGGGCCAATGCGGGTTGCGGTCAACCCGCAAGACGCAAAGCAAAAAGATCCCAAAATTGAGATCATCCTTATCGCGCCCAAGTCATAACTATGTAATTGGCACGTAAATTGCTGCGTATTTCCATGAAATGCATCACATGATTGGAGCAAAGCACCATGTTACATATAAAGCTATCCCGCATAAAAAGCCCAGTTTTGGTTATATCACTTTTGGCCGCAACCATGCCGGCTCTGTTCGCTCCGCCCGCATATGCTAAAGCCGATAATGTTCAGGATACCAAGATACTTGACGCTCTTGTTGCGGGGTGGCTCGGCAGTGAAATTGGCGCACCCGGCGGCGCACGTTCACCAGTGGATCAGCGCTTGAAATTGGCACAATGCCCCGAAACGCCGACGATCAGCAATGGCCAGATGAACGAAGTCATTGTGCGCTGCGCGCCGTTAAACTGGCGCATCAGCGTGCCGATCAATATCAGTAATAGAAATAGCTTAACACCGGGAACGGCGGTAGCGCGGCCAGAGCGCCCAGCGCATAGTGCCTCCACTCGCTATACCCCAGCCAATAATGAAATCGCCATCCGCCGCGGCGAGCCTGTTCGGCTTACCATCCGCAAACGCGGTTTTTCTTTATCGCGCATGATGATTGCCGATAGCAATGGCCGTATCGGCGATGTTATTGCCGTGCGGGCAGACAGGCGCGAACGCCCAATCATGGTGCGCATCACCGATATGGGTGAGGCAAGCTTGATGATGTAATTATAACGACATTGCATTCCACAAATAATATCTTCAGGAAAAATTAAAGAATCTTGAGCAGTGGCCGTTACTAGATAGAACCAAAGATACTTGTTATTGAAAAGGCATATTTCTATGAAACCGATAGGAACTAATCCACAGCCCCCCATATCACCCATCAACGTTCGGGGTGATAATAACCCTGTCGCCGCTGTTACTACGCCAACGGCGCAATCAGGCGGTTCAAATGTCAGCAGCAGGCTAGGCTCAAACGATATTGTCGATCAAGGCGCGCCGATTGATACCGCACGAATCGCGCAAATACGTGATGCAATTGCGGGTGGTAGTTATGCCATTGATACGGATAAGCTGAGCGATAAGATGATTGAAATGGATCTGCTGCCAGCCAGCGCAGGCTAAGCAGTGAATTACGTACAGCTATGCTAGCCCAACGCCTTGAAGCCGCACAATCGGCGCTGATCGCAGCTCTTGATGCGCAAGACGCGCCTGCGATTCAGGCCGCTGTCGCTACTTTAACGCCCTTGGTGGCGCAGCTTCAATCAGGCAACACGCTCTATGCCAGTGCGGACGCCAAAGAGCAATATGAACATCTGCGCAACATGACCGATGCGGCGATGTACCGCATCAATATTTTGCATGACCAGACACGGCGACGATTAGAAATGTTGCACGATCAGCGCGGCAAAACGGCCAAAACCTATGGGCGGCCAACCGTGCGCGTTATTGAGGCCTGAGCCCAGTCGGCCTGCTCTAAAATATTTCCACCTTTACCTGTTTTGAATCCCTGTTTCTGTATGGCCAACATAGAATATATTCTATGTTGGCCATGTTGCGTTTGAGGCCAGTGAAAGAATGCGTGCGGCGAAGCGCAAATCCGTAAAACTGGCACGCTATTTGCTATTTACCCACAGAACACAAAAGTGGGAACAGGCACATGCCGTCACAAATCACTACCCAGCCAAACCAGCCTGATCAGCGCGTAACCCGCGCTATCGCCAATTCTGCGCGGCGCACAGGCGTAGACTTCAACTATCTGATGGGCCAGGCACGAATTGAGAGCGGCATGGACCCACAGGCGCGCGCCGCCACCTCATCTGCCACCGGCCTCTATCAATTTATCGACCAGACATGGCTGTCCGTGGTCAAAGACCATGGCGATAAACACGGCCTTGGTTGGGCATCAGAAGCGATCAGCAATAACAGCAAGGGCCAGTTTAATGTTGCCGATACAGGCCTGAAGTCCAAGATTTTTGCACTGCGCACCAATCCAGAAGTCGCAGCATTAATGGCGGGTGAGTTTGCCGCTGATAACCGCGATTATCTTGAAGGCCGGCTGGGCCGTGAAATGGCTCCGGTTGATTTGTATCTGTCGCATTTTCTGGGGGCAAATGGGGCGGGCAAATTTCTGGAACGCCATGCCACAACGCCAGATGCCAAAGCGGCAGATTTTTTCCCTCGCGCAGCCCGCGCCAATCGCTCGGTCTTTTATGCGCCCAATGGTGAAGCGCGCAGTTTTGATGAAGTGCGCAGCAAATTCGCCGCCAAGCTGGGCACCGGCAATGTCTTGCCGCCCGGCGGCAATATCGCGCCAAATGGCTCGCCTTACACCTCGCAATATACCGCTGAAGAAACCCGTTTTGTGCAGCCTGCCGACTATGTTCGATTAGCCAGCCAGCGCGCGCCCGACACCGCAAACGCGCCCGCTTCTCATTCCGGCAATAGCCCACTCAATCACAATGCACGGCTTGCCTATATGCTGCTTGCCTCAATCGGAGCTGACATCTGATGAACCTCTCTAGCTTTTCCCTTAAAAACGTGTCGGCTGGCCTTAGCGGCGCACTACTGCCCAGCGCGACATTGCTGCTGGTCGTTTTTCTGGTGCTCCCAGTTCCAGCATTCATTCTTGATGTCGGCTTTATTACCAATATCATGATCTCACTGGCGGTACTAATGGTGGCGCTTAACGCGACCAAGCCGCTTGATTTTTCCAGCTTCCCAACTGTCTTGCTGTTCGCAACATTGCTGCGCCTTGGGCTCAATGTCGCGTCAACCCGCGTCGTGCTGGTCAGCGGCCATGAAGGCGCGGATGCCGCTGGCCGGGTGATCGAGGCCTTTGGCAGCTTCCTGATTGGCGGCGATTATATTGTCGGGATTTTGGTTTTTGCCATTTTAATGATAATCAACATGGTCGTGATTACTAAAGGTGCGGGCCGCGTTTCCGAAGTCTCTGCCCGCTTTACCCTTGATGCCCTGCCCGGCAAACAGATGGCGATTGATGCAGATCTGAACGCCGGACTGATCCAGCCTGAAGAAGCCAAGCAGCGCCGTGTTGATGTTGCAACGGAAGCGGATTTTTACGGCTCAATGGATGGCGCTTCCAAATTTGTGAAGGGCGATGCGATTGCCGGTGTATTAATTTTGGCGATCAATATCATTGGCGGCATTATCCTGGGCATGGTCAGCCATGGTTTAAGCATAGGTGAAGCCGCTTCGACTTATACCATGTTGGCCATTGGAGATGCCTTGGTGGCACAGGTTCCTGCTCTACTGCTTTCCATTGCTGCGGCCTCCATCGTTACTCGCGTCGCATCACCGATGAATTTGCAAGGCCAGATTGTCTCCCAATTCAGCATCACACGCGCATGGATACCGGTCACTGCCATCTTGACCATCTTGGGTATCTTGCCTGGAATGCCTTCACTCATAATGCTGCCCGCCGCAGCATTGGCGGGTTTTTTCGCATGGCAATTTTCACGGCCTGAACCCGAGGACAGTGCCGAAGAAACGCCCGAAGCGCCGGAAAATGAAAATATAATTCATTGGCATGATGTTTCCAATCAGGCGATGCTGGGTATTGAAATTGGCTATGCCCTCACCCCGCTAGTTGATGAGCGCAAGGATGCCCCGCTAATTAAGCGCATCACCGGCCTGCGCAAACAAATATCGAAAGAGCTGGGTTTTGTTATCCCGCTGGTGCGCATCAAGGACAATATGGACCTTGAGCCAAATGGTTATCGCATTACCATTGGCGGCGGGGTGATTGCCGAAAACCAGATCTGGCCGCAGGATATGCTGGCGCTAGACAGCGGCGAAACCGATGGCACGCTGGAAGGTAAGGCCTGCAAAGACCCGACCTTCGGCATGGATGCTATATGGATCGCAACTGACAAGCGCGCGGAAGCTATCGTTAAAGGCTATACCGTTGTCGACGCGGCGACCGTTATGGCGACGCATCTCAACCATATGCTGCGGCTCAATGCGTCGAAACTCTTCGGCATGGATGAGACGCGCAAATTGCTCGATACGTTGCAAGATAATGCGCCGGAACTGGTCGATGGCCTGACGCCGCAACCGCTCTCGCTTTATGTTATCTCGTCAGTCTGCGCAGAGCTGTTAAAAGAGGGCGTTCCACTTAGCGATTTCCGCAGCATCTGCGGCGCTATGGTTGCCGCTGCCAGCGATGGTGCCACCGATGTCACCACCATTACGGAGCGGGTGCGCGCGCGCATCGGGTCGATCATCATCCAGTCCATGGTCCCGGTCAGCCTGCCACTGCCGGTTGTCACGCTTGATCCGGAACTCGAAAGCCTGTTGGCGCAATCCCTGCGGGTGAGCAGCGATGCCGCCTATCCTATCGAGCCGGATCTGGCGCAGCGTATCATCACCGCTTTGGAGGATGCCAGCCGTCCGCTGATGCTGGAACAGCGCAACTATGCGCTGGTCACTTCGCCCGCCGCCCGCAAGCCATTGTCCAATCTTTTGCGCCCGCGCTTCCCTGATACACCGGTACTGTCTTTCCGCGAATTGCCTGACGAAAAGCCGGTCGAGATCATCGCTACCATTGGTAACAATCAACGCCCCCATTTACCTGCAAGCGCGTCTAGCCCATCGGCCAAACCGTCGCTTGAAATCAACCAGTCTTAACGGAGACCCTTATGTTTCATTCACCCCAACACGCCGCAGTTTATGGCCGCAACCCCAAACAGAACCGGCCGCGCCAACTGATTGAAGAGCATATGCCGCTGGTGCGCAAAATTGCGTGGCATGTGAACGGTATGGCGCGCGGGGCAATTGATATTGAAGATCTGGTGCAGATGGGCATGATCGCGCTGGTCGAGGCGGCAAACCGCTATGAAGATCAAGGCCATAGTTTCGCAACCTATGCAGGGATGCGTATTCGCGGCGCACTGATTGACCATTTACGCGCATCTAGCAATCTGTGCCGCTCGGCGTTGAATATGCGCAAAGCCATGCGCGCGACCGAGGAACAACTCTCCCAAATATTGTGCCGCGCGCCAACAGAAGCGGAAATGGCAGAAGCCATGGGTCTAGACCCCGCCAATTATCGTGAACGTGCAGACAAGGCGCAGCAGACGAAAATGGAATCGATGGATGAAGTCTATTCCGAACACAGCATGTGGTTTGCCGATATTGAAGACAGCGTCGATACGCTGATCGAAAAAGATCAGTTAAAAGCCATACTCACTGCCAGTCTCGACCAATTGAATGAGCGCGAGCAGCTAATCCTGCAATTGCATTTTGTTGAGGAGCTAAATCTCGAAGAGATCGGCAAAGTGCTGGATGTCACAGCAGCTAGGGTCTGCCAGATAAAAAAGGCGGCACTTAATTCACTGCGCAAGACACTGGCTAAACAGGTAAACTGAGAGACCAGAGCCAGGACCTATTAAATGCCTGGGCCTAGCGCGCATATATGCCTAATATGAACACGCTCTAATAATTGTCGACAATGATGATTGTGCAGCCATCGTCTGTATTCACTTTTGCGGCATCGCCCTTATTCACCTCAATATCCTTTGGCTGCCCGTCAGGGCATGGCCGCTTCGAAACCTGTTGCTCAACACGCGCCTTATGTCTGAGTATTATATCCTTGGCACGCGCTACAGCATCACTTGCGCTAACCCCGCGCACAATGCGCACGCGCACCTCACTTTTGACAATTTGTGGAGAAACAGAGCGGGCCGCATAGTTAGTTGTAAAAGGCAATATGATCAGTGATGCCAGCGCCATATAGCGGCAAGAGTATAATGTCCGCCCCAGCCTCTTTGTGCAAGGCGCGGAGATGCGCTTGGGTGGCTGTACCATTTGGAAGTCGTCCACAAAAAGACCGGGCCGGAATATATGCGCACATAATATTCCGGCCCGATCGACTATATTTGGGAGCTGCCAATAAGAGTTTGCAAACGGGCAGCGCCCACTAACACAATCAGGATAAGGACCAATTCAAAAGACCTGATTGTGAAACATGAATTGGATTAACGCAGCAGGCTCAATACGCCCTGCTGGCTTTGGTTGGCCTGTGCCAGCATCGCAGTCGAGGCCTGATTGAGGATCTGGTATTTCGCCAACTGGGTTGATTCAGCTGAGAAATCGGCATCCTGAATGCGCGAGCGCGATTCGGTTATGTTCGTCACGCGGTCGGTAATGTTGCTAACCGTAGTTTCCAGACGGTTCTGTGATGCACCTAGGCTTGCCTGTGCGGTGGTGACCGTGTTCAAAGCGGCGTCGAGAATATCAAGAGCAGCCGTTGCGCCGTCGGCAAAAGAAATGTCGATATTGGCCACTGTTGCATCCACATCTGCATCATCCGCTTCGTTACGGAAGGTTGCCTGCGTGGTGCCATCGGCCTCAAACTGCCGCAGTTCGCCCGCCGTCGCGTTGATAAGCGTGACATCAACGGTTTCGTTTGCTGCCGAACCGGTCTGGATGGTAACAGTAGCGTTAGAGCCATCAAGCAAGCCAACACCGTTAAAGTCTGTGCGTCCCGCTACATCACCGATTTG
>CAZAHS010000014.1:0-2202 GCA_964484855.1 uncultured Sphingomonadaceae bacterium
CCGATAGCAAAACTCTCTATCCCGTCAAGCACGCATGTTTGTAATATTATTCCTGCCCCTGTGTGTTGACAGGGTTGCGTTCTCTTTGCGGCGCACCTGATGCATCCCAAATACGCCTGACCAACTGGGCCGGTTGCGGCGCACTATCTACCAAAGCGCGTTCGGTAAAAACGGCATTGCCAGCCTGCACAGCCATTTCCAAATCATACCAGCGGGTATTAATAACCGCTTGCCCTTCGACTTGCGGGTCCACGGAATTCTGATTCTGATTAACCATTTGCCAAAAGGCAATGACGCTAGGAAAGCCAAGTGGCGGGCGGCGGCGCAGCACTGACTCCATTTGCAATGCAGGATAATCTTCAAAAAGTAATGATGCCAGCAAAGGATAATCTTCAGGCTTCATTTGGTTGATATTATAAGATGATAACTCTGCTATTGGTAAAGCACAGAGCCATGGTTGCAGCACCGCAAATATATCATCGGTCATGCCGCGCACTTCTCGCAATTCGCCCACATCGTGGATGAGCTGGCCGCCAGTACGATGCGGCTCTGGCTGGCGTAAATAAAACGCATCTTCCGCGCCGCCCGGCTCTGGCTGCTGATCGCTGTCAATCCAGTCAGCAATTGATTCGCCTATAGATCGTGCCTGGCGCTGGTCAATTTCAAGAATATTGGCCAGCCTGGCAAATTGCTCAATACCCAATGGCCTGACCGTAAAGCTTCCTTTTTGTCCGCTAACCAGCCCGTTTACATTAAAGCAGGTGCCGCCATCGCGCGCGGTGATGCGCCCTGCACCGCTCTGGCCAGAACTGTTATCCAAAGGCACATCCCAACTCAGCGCATCATTGCCCTCACTAATGGGTGGCAATCGCCCGCCTTCTTGGCGCAAGGCGGTTATGCGCTGAACAGATATTGCCTCCAGCCCGAAGCCCGACCATCTGGCGACATTGCGATCCGCACTGTTTATCGCCAAATTGGTGGCCAGCGAAGCGCGTTCGAGCATCAGCGCAGCTATCACAGACAAAATGGCGACCAGCAGCAGCACCGTTAGCAAAGCCGCGCCCTGTTCACTGCGTCTTATAGAAATTCTTTGATGGGCGGTCCGGCTCATAAATTATATGCCCGCCCCAACGCCATAACCAGACGCAATGGCGGTTCTGCGCTGCGCTCTATTACCATCTCTATGGCAATAGGCTGCGCTGTCAGCCGCTGATCCCTCCATTCATCTTGCCACAGCCCTGTCTCTAGCCGGTAACGCATGCTTATCTGCTCAATATTATCAAACAGCACAGTTTCCTGCCCCGCATTGCTGCCATCAACATGGCTATAGACGAAGCGGCGCAGCACGCCATCGGCATAGCGATATTCAATGCGCCGCACATCATAGCCCCCCAATTCATCCAAACGCTGAATGCCGCCGCGAACAAAGCCCATGATAACATCATCTTGCGCATAAAATGCCGATTTGAAATTACCGCGGTCATCGCGAGAGGGGCGCGCCAAGCTGTGCGCCAAATCCTGCCGCAAAATAGTCGAAAACCTGCGCAGCATTGCCTGTTGGTCAGATTTCTCTCGCGCAACATTCTCGCTGTCCACACTCACCGTGAGCAACGCCAAGGCAGCACTTGCCAAAAGCGCAAATATAAACAACGCCACCATAACCTCTATAAGCGTAAAACCCGTCTGATTGCTGGTTACAGCTCTGTTTTTTAAGCCATTATGTTTCTTGGGCCGCTTCATTTTAGGCTGAATAGTTACAAGCTCAATCATTGCGGTTCTGCCCGGCGGATTAATTCCATCCTAAAAGGCGGGCGCTCCTCCCCCGCCCCCAAATCGGACCTGCCTACAGCCAGCTTTATGCGCAAAATATTAGCCGCTGCATCTACAGAAACCTCACGGGTCCAGAAAAAACTTCGCCCCAGATTTTCCGCCTCGCCGCTTTGTTCCCCCAATGATGGCGGCTGCGGGTCGGTAAGCAATATGGCGGCAAGATTTTCTGCAACAATTTCCTCTGATAGCCGGTCATCCAAACGCGCTGTTTGTATTGTTGTATAGCCGCTCAGCCGGATGAGCGCCAAGGCTGCCAGTCCAAATACAGCAAGGGCAATCATCATCTCCAAAAGGGTAAAACCGCTCGCCCTGGTCTGGCCGCGCTGAAAATTATTGGTCGAAGATGAAAATAAACGCATCAGCATAGTTTTT
>CAZAHS010000014.1:2302-18585 GCA_964484855.1 uncultured Sphingomonadaceae bacterium
CAAAGAAATAGCAGGCAAAGACAATGGTTTTGCAGCATTTTGGTAAAGCATCATTGCGCGGACCGCCACATAGGATATGCCAGTCATATGAAGAGCGCCGGATAAGGAGTGGATATGGCATCACAGCAAAATGGCAAAGGCCGATGGCGCGATTATCGTCCTGGCCCCGCAATGCTGGTCACTGCTGCATTTATTGGCCCCGGTACGGTCACTGCGGCCAGTCTTGCCGGCGCGGCCAGTGGCTTTGCTCTGCTTTGGGCGCTGGTCTTTGCTATATTCGGTGCCATCATATTACAGAATATGGCGGGGCGTATCGGCATCATACGCAAAACCGGTCTGGCCGAAGCCATTTTGCTTGATTTGCCCAGCAAAGGGGCCAAGCTTGCCATGGCCGCGCTGATAATCACCGCGCTTGTTATCGGCAATGCCGCTTATGAAGGTGGCAATCTTGGCGGCGCGGTCGCTGGCGCGCAAATTCTTTTGCCCAGTGCCATGGGCGATAAGCATATATTGATAGTGCTGATCGCCGCTTTTGCAGCCCTGTTCTTTTTGCTTGGCGGGCAAAGGTTCTTAACCGGCGTTCTGACTTTATTGGTATTGGTGATGAGCATTGCCTTTATAGGGGCGGCGCTGTCCGGCGGATTAGACTTTGCCGCGTTAGTGGCTGGGCTGATGCCCTCTCTTCCTAATGGCGATGCGCTGGCTGCTATCGCCCTGATAGGAACCACAATCGTGCCCTATAATTTGTTCCTGCATGCCGCTTTAACGCGGGATAAATGGGGCAAAACAGCCGGTATATCGGAACAAGATGCTTTGAAAGAAATGCGCCGCGATACAATATTCGCCATTTCGCTTGGCGGGCTTGTTTCCATAGCGATTTTGGCGACAGCAGCGACGTTTATATTCGCCAATGCACTCACCATTAACAGCCCGGCAGATATGGCGCAGCAGATTCAGCCCTTTGCAGGTGATTGGGCCACCATAACAATTGGTATAGGGCTATTTTCGGCTGGATTAACTTCGGCCATTACCGCGCCTCTTGCGACTGCATTGATAATGCAAGAAATGGCGCGCACTTTTACTGAAGATAAACCGGGTAAAAGCGCTTACTCCTTGGCAATATACCGCGCTACGGGGCTGGCTATCATCGCTATTGGAGCCACTTTTGGTTTTGCAGACATTTCGCTTTTGTCGCTGATTCTCACTGCGCAAATCGCAAATGGTTTATTGCTGCCAATTGTCGCAATATTGCTTTATCGGCTGATTTACGCAGGGCAAAATAAAGCATCCATATCTGTTTTAGAGCGGATACCACCATTAAGCATAATTGCCGTCACGCTGCTATTGAGCGGACGGCAATTGTTTTTGGTGCTGGAAAAGCTAACGGCATAAAATATCGCCGTTTTCTCTGCGTAAGACAAAAATCGAAAAAGCCAGAGCAACTGGACCAATTTTACTTTTTAGAGAGAGAAAGCCCGCCAAAGCGCTTGTTAAAGCGGTCAACACGGCCACCGCCAAGAATGCGCTGGTTACCACCAGTCCATGCAGGATGCGATGTAGGATCAATGTCCAATTGCAGCGTTTCGCCTTCCTTGCCCCAGGTAGAACGGGTCTGGAAAACTGTACCGTCAGTCATCTGAACGTTAATCATGTGATAATCGGGATGGGTATCTTTTTTCATAAATCTTCTCCGCAGGCGCGCTGGTTTCCGACCAGCATGCAAAAATGGGCAAGCGCGGCCAATAGCGGCCTCACCATGTTTTGGCAAGCCTAGCATAGGCCTAGCCGAATATTTTAATTAAGCAGCCGGCGGGTCAGCAATCATGGCGGTGAAACTGCACTCCGCCGCAACCTTGTCGCCAAGTTTTGCCACACCCTTAAATTTGCACACGCGCGCACGCTTCTGCTCAAATTCAACATGCAGGTCCAGCAAGCAACCCGGCTCAACCGGATTGCGAAACTTTGCGCCGTCTATCGCCATGAAATATACCAGCTTTCCGCTGCCGGAAAGACCGAGTGTTTCAATCGCCAGCAAAGCAGCAGATTGTGCCAATGCCTCAATAATTAAAACGCCCGGCATTATCGGCCGGCCAGGGAAATGCCCCTGAAAAAACTGCTCATTCATTGTCACGGCTTTGACCGCATGGATAGACTTGTCAACGACCAGCGTCTCCACACGATCAACCAGCAAAAGCGGGTAGCGATGCGGGATAGCCTGCAAAATATCCGCTATATTGCGGCTCAGTCCGTTATCTTCGGAAGCCATATGGTCTTATCGGCCTGTTGGGGCTGGCGGCGTGGCTGCACCCTGTTGCTGCTGCGCAGCGCGTTGGCGCTGAATAGCCGCATTCAGAAGCAATACCTGACGCACACGCTCATAAAGCTGCTGGCCCTGTTGTGATGGCTGATAATTGGCAGGCGGCGCAATTTGAACACTCGGCAAACGCGTATTTATAACAGTTGTAATAGCCTGTGTAACATCTGCTTCTGGCGGAACATAAACAAATGCATCAGGCGACAATATCATGCCAATTTTTTTGTCGCTGATAACCTGCAATTGTGCATTATTATAATCCTGCAAAATTTGCTCCAAAGCGTAAACTTGAGCGCGAACCAAAGGCTGTAAGGCCGTGTTGATCTGCGTTTGCTTTGATTGGATCTGACCAATTATAGGGTTGTTGGCTTGTTGTGCAGATTGGATTTCTGCATCCGTTACATTGCCATCGCTGTTCGCATCAAGCTGCTGTGAAAGTGATTGCACTTCCTGCTGCAGGGTATTGATGGTGGTCAGTGATGCCTGATATTGCGTATTGATCTGCTGATAAGCAGTTGAACGCGCTTGGCTTGCGGCAATCGCTGTTGCCGGATCTGCTGTCGCGATGCCGTTCACCTGCGCCTGCGCCGCACCTGATAGGGCAAGTGCCCCTGCAAATGCCGCAAATTTTGCGAATGATGATAGTGTTTTCATTAAAATTGTGTCCCTACACCAAATGTTATGAGTTTTGTATCGTCGCCAAATTCTGACAAAATGTCATAGGCAAAATCGATACGGAAAGGCCCGAAAGGCGAATTCCAATTTACGCCAATACCTGCGGTAAGACGCGGGCTTGGAGTATCGCCAACGAAGAATTCTTGTGATTGTAGTGCTGGCGTATTGGGTTCACCCAAAGCATTAAATGGATCATCAGTCGCTTCAATTACGCCTTCATCATTCACGGTGAAGAATGTAGGCGCGCCCGTTTGTGGATTGATGATATTCTGGGTTTGCAAAAGGGGTTGAACCACGTTGAAAACAGAACCAATATCTACGTAGACTGATGGTCTTAGCCCCAGTTCCTGCGCACCGCTGCCAAGAGGAATTTGCAACTCTGCGCGTCCGAAATAATAGGAACGGCCGCCCAGTGGATCATCTTGGAATGTGTTACGACCAGCAAAAATTGGCGCCTGAACGATATCGCCATTTTCATCAACAGACGTATTAAACTGGAATGCCCGCAACACGCGCGGACCCACACCGCGAACATCAAAACCGCGTATCTGTGGCTCACCTAGGAAGAAGCGGTCTGTCAAACGAACATCATCAATGCCTTCTGACGGATCACCCCGATTTTCAAATGGCTCAATATGCCCGCCCTCGCCTTGCAGCGAGAAAATAAAGCCGCTGCCCAGATTAAAATATTTCTCTGCGTTAATGCGGGTACGGAAATAAGAAACAGAGCCGCCAAGACCCGCAAAATCAGCATCTATGCTAACGCGCTGGCCTCTGGTCGGGCGGAAACCATTATTAAGATCGCTATAGACCAGAGAAAATCCCAGAGATGATGTTGTACGGTTGCCAATAGCATCGCAGAGGAAGAAACCAGCCTGTGACGGATTACATTCCGTGTCGCCATCGCCATCAAGATCGGCAAAGAACAGGTTTTCATCCAGTGTAACATCATCAACCACCAGATTGTAACGCAGCAATAAGGACAGAAATTCCGTCAGCGGAGCCCCCACACGAAGTGAGAAGCCAGTCGAAAGCTGGGCAAATGTGGTGTTATTATTGGTGTTGTTAAAGTTAAAGCTACTCAGATCACGGCGGAAGATATCTGCCCCAACAGAGATATTGCGATCAAAAAGATAAGGCTCTGTAAAGCTGAGCTGAACAGCCTGACGAAATTGCGACCAGTCAACACTGGCCCCAAGAGTCTGGCCCTTGCCGCGAAAATTGCGCTGGCGGATTGAGGCCTGAATGATGAAATTCTCAATACTGGAGAAACCAGCCGATAGCTGGAGCTCACCAGTAGGCCGCTCCTGAACATTCGCCTCAAGGATAATCCGGTCGGCCTGGCTGCCCTCTTTCTGTTCAACCTGAAGATTTTCCTGAAAATAACCGAGCGAGTTAATGCGGTTTGTTGAGCGGCGGACAAGGAAGCTGTTAAAAGCATCGCCTTCGTTCAAACGAAATTCACGCCGGACAACATTATCTTGTGTCAACGTGTTGCCGTTAATATCAATACGCTCAACATAAACCCGATCTGAATCGGCAATTTCAAACGTCACATTCATTTGCAACGTTTCACGGTCTTTACGAAAACGTGGGTTCACATTGGCAAAGGCATAGCCGAACAGGCCAGCCGTTTCGCTCAATTGCTCAACCGTATCCTCAACCAGCTTGGCATTAAATGCATCACCGGTTTTCATCGGCAAACGCGCCTTTAGGGCATCGCCGTCAAAGTCACGAATTTCACTGGTGACATCAACCTCACCAAAGCTGTATTTTTCGCCCTCTTCCACCACAAATGTGATGATGAAGTCTTTTTTATCGGGCGTGGTTTCCGCAACAGCAGATACAACGCGAAAATCCGCATAGCCCTGTGTCAGGTAGAAAATACGCAGATTTTGCTGGTCAAAGGCCAGCTTATCCGGATCATAGGTGTCGCTTGAGCTGAAAAAGCGGAAAAACCGCGACTGTTTGGTGACCATTTCACCGCGAATCTTGCTATCGGAAAAAACTTCATTGCCGATGACATTAATCTGGCGCACTTTTGAGCGCGGACCTTCATTAACTTCAAAAACAATATCAACGCGGTTCTGGTCCTGCTCAACACGCTTGGGCGTCACAGTTGCTGCAAAACGGCCCTGCCTTTTATAAAGCTCAATAATGCGCGCAACATCGGCGCGTACTTTTGTAGGCGTGAAAATCTGGCGCGGTGACAAACGGATTTCCGGCAGGATTTTGTCATCCTTTAGCCGCTTATTACCCTCCAAAATAATCCGGTTGACCACAGGGTTTTCAACCACATCAATAATAACAGCACCGGAATTGTTGCGGATGGATACATCGGCAAATAATTCCGTTGCAAAAAGATCTTTCAAAGCCTGATCGGCATCTGCCTGATTATAATTATCATTGATGCGCAGCTTTATATAAGAGCGGATGGTGTCCGGCTCCAAACGCTGCGACCCGTTTACAGTGATAGAACGGATTTTATCAGCCCGTGCCTGTGTCGGCTCCGCATTTTGCGGCTGCGCCACAGGTGCGCTTACAGTCTGTTCCGCCGCCGCATAAGACGGCATTCCAGACAATATTGTGCCGGCCAAAAGTGGAACAATCAGTCGGACATTTGCGCCCGTTATTTTAGATGCACTCACCAAAAAACCCCAATCATAAACACGCCCTATTTTGCGTATTATCCCAATGCTGCGCCGCCTACTGCCCTATTGGCGGCTATCAATCAACCCGCACTATCGACCCAATAGGCCAAAAGATACCAAATCATTCACAGTTACAAACACCATGAAGCAAAGCACCAATAGCATACCCAGTCGAAACGCCCATTCCTGCGCCATTTCATCAGCGGGTTTGCGGCGGACGGCCTCTATTGCGTAAAACATCAAATGTCCGCCATCCAGCATAGGGATTGGCAGGAGGTTGATGAACCCTAAGTTAATTGAGATAAGGGCAACCAACACAATGAATGGCTCTATACCCGCATTCAGAAATTCGCCCGAAATTTGAGCGATTTTTAATGGGCCGCCCAATTCACGTACCGAACGTACGCCCATGATAATCTGGCCAATGCCGGTCACCATATTTTCAAGCGTATCAATTGTCGCCTTAACCCCTATGCCAGGAGCCTGCCAGAATTCGATAGGCTGATATTCCGGATCCACCGGATCAAAACCGATGACACCGCGCGAAAATTCATTGCCAAACCTGTCCGTGAATTTTTCTGCTGCGATGGTATAATCTATAGTTTGCGCCGCGCCGCCGCGCACAAAAGTTATGCGTACATCACGGCCAGGATGATAGGTTATATATTGGCTGACATCAGGCAGCACATCCACCTGACGGCCATCAATCGCAATAATTTTATCGCCCGGTTCAAAAACCTGCGCGGACGGATAATCAGGAAGCGGATTTTCAACAATGGCGGGCGTTATCGCCTGACCATTAACCAGAGCCAAACCTGCAAAAATCAAAATAGCCGCGATGAAATTAATGGCCGGACCTGCAAAAACAATAAAGGCCCGCTGCGCCAATGATTTTGACTGGAATGTCTGATTGCGTTCGCTCTCGGGCAGCGCCTTCCATTCCGGATCTTCGCGGCTGGTTGCATCCATATCGCCGGCAAATTTCACATAACCGCCAAGCGGCAACAGACCCACTTTCCAGCGCGTACCCCGTTTGTCGGTCCAGCCTGCAATTTCTTTGCCAAAGCCTATGGAGAAAGCATCAGCCTTAACCCCGCACCAGCGCCCGGCAAGATAATGCCCCATTTCGTGCACAAACACTAACGGCCCCAAAAGCAGGATAAACGCTATAATAGTTAATAAAAGCCCGGGATTATCGGTCAAAATTTCATCCTTTGCACAATATTAAAGCCACTATATCAGGCCGCAGATGTACTGAATATGTCTTGACAATATGTTTCGGCATAGCGCCTAGCCTCACCATCTACAGCCATTATATCATCAATATTTTGCGGAGCCGCTGGTGCATAATGCTCCAGCACCTTTTCAACCAAACGAACAATATCCAAAAAGCCGATTTTGCCAGCCAAAAATGCTGCTACCGCCACTTCATTAGCGGCATTCATAATGGCTGGACTTGCCCCTCCCGCTGCAATTGCTGCGCGGGCAATCGCTGTTGCCGGAAAATTCTGTTGGTCAGGCTCATGAAATTCCAAGCGGCCAATTTGGGCCAGATCAAGCCGCTCACAATTGGTGGTCATACGCTGGGGCCATGCCAGAGCATGAGCGATAGGAATACGCATATCCGGCGCACCAAGCTGCGCGATGACAGAGCGGTCTTTATACTCCACCATGGAATGGACCACGGATTGCGGATGAACAAGTATCGAAATATTCTCAAGGCCCACCGGAAAAAGGTGATGCGCCTCAATCAGCTCCAACCCTTTGTTCATCATAGTTGCTGAATCGACGCTAATTTTCGCGCCCATATCCCAATTGGGATGGGCCACGGCCTGAGCCGGTGTAACGCCGCGCAGCTCGTCCTGCGTTCGCCCGCGAAAAGGCCCGCCACTGGCTGTTAAAATAATAGATTCTACTTCTGAGATATTGCCGCCCTGAAGGCTTTGAAAAATGGCATTATGCTCTGAATCAACCGGCAATAAGGTGGCACCGCTTTCACGCGCAGCCGCCATCATTAGCGCCCCGGCGGACACCAAGGCTTCTTTATTGGCCAGACCAACATATTTGCCCTGCTTTAAGGCGGCCATTGTTGGTGCAAGCCCTGCACAGCCCACAATAGAGGCCATTGACCAATCCACATCATCGCGCGATGCGGCCTCTACAAGTGCGCCCTCACCTGCCATGGCCGCAATGCCAGTGCCAGAAAGCGCATCCTGCAAAGCGCCGAGACAGCTTTCATCGCTAATAACGGCCATTTGCGCGTTAAATTCCTTGGCAAGGCTGGCAAGCTTGTCGACATTATTATGCGCTGTCAGTGCAACAACGCGGTATTTTTCTGCATTGGCGCGGATCAGATCGAGCGTTGAACTGCCCACAGAACCTGTTGCACCAAAAATAGAAACAGAGCGCATATTGCTCATAAACCAAAATACCCCGCAACGCCGAAATAGCGCAATATCAATATGATATGGGTTAAGCCTATTATGAAGAAGACTGCAACCATACCATCAGCGCGGTCAAATAATCCGCCATGGCCAGGCAATATATTCCCGCTATCCTTAACCCCCGCCAGACGCTTCATCGCGCTTTGCAGCAAATCACCCATTTGCGCGACAAAAGCCATTAAGGCCCCGCCAACAAAGGCCATATAAGCGGGCTGCATTTGCGCTGCCACATTATAGCCTGTCCAGACTATTGCCGCGGCAACCATGCCGCCAATAAGTCCGGCCCAGGTTTTGTTAGGGCTAATACGCGGTGCCAATTTGGGGCCACCAATGGAACGACCGGCAAAATAGGCACCAATATCTGTCACCACGACAACCAGTATAAGGAAAAATATTTCCAACCCGCTGCCATCTTTATGGCGAAAGAATATCAGGGTGATAATGGCCAAGCCAATATAGATCGCGCCTAATATATAGGCCGCAACAGATGGAAAAGAGCCATTTCCGCCCTTGCGTATCAGGGCTGCAAATTCATAATATATGCCTGTGCCAATGGCCAACACTGCGATAGTAAAAACCGCGCCGCCAAGCCATATGAGCAGCAAAGCCACAATGGCCATTGCAACACCGGATGCAGCGCGCAGCGGCAAATCACTATTTTTAACAGGACTGTTCACGTGCTACCGACCGCCATAGCGCCTGTCACGCTTGGCAAAATCCTGCAATGCATCTTGCAAATGTTCGCCAGCAAAGTCCGGCCATAAAATATCAGTGAAATATAGCTCGGCATAGGCCGCTTGCCACAGCAAAAAGTTAGAAAGCCGCCGCTCTCCCGATGTACGAATGATAAGATCAAGGGGCGGCAATGCCGCAGTGTCCAACGCTTCTGCAATATGCTCTTCGGCTATATCGTGCGGCGAGATGACACCATCCGCAGCCTTTTGCGCCAGTCCGCGCGCTGCGCGCAATATCTCATCCTGCCCGCCATAATTCAGCGCTACGGCCAATATCGTGCCGGTATTTCGGGATGTACGCTCAAGCACCGTATCAATCATTTTCACAATATCGGGCGCCATCGCCTTATAATTACCGATAACATGCAGACGGATATTATTGGCGACCAGCTCTTCGACATCCTGTTTGATATAAAAGCGCAACAAGCCCATCAAATCGCTGACTTCTTCTTCGGACCGTTTCCAGTTTTCCGAAGAAAATGCGTAAAGCGTTAATGCCTCAAGGCCGAAATCCTCCATCGCCCTAATGGTACGGCGAACCGCTTCAACACCGGCTTTATGACCCATAGCACGCGGCAAATGGCGCTTTTTGGCCCAGCGGCCATTACCATCCATGATGATAGCCACATGGCGAACATTATGCCCATGGACTTGGCGTGCCTGTGCCGCATCGCCAATATGGCCTATATCGGAATGAACATGATGAGCAGGCGCAGCAGATGGCTCTGCCGCGATTGGCAGGGCAGAAGGCTCTCCCTTCCCTTCATCCCCCGCCATGGTCACTGGCTCAATATTTCCTTTTCCTTATCCGCTGCAGCAGCATCCGCGGCGGTAATCATTTCATCGGTTAGCTTCTGGACTTCAGCGCTCAGCTTCTTCGCATCATCTTCGCCAATGTCTTTTTTGTTTTCATCGGCTTTAATCATATCCATGCCATCACGACGGACATTGCGAATGGCGATACGCGCTTTTTCCGCATATTGGCTCGCCAACTTGGCCAGCTCCTTGCGCCGCTCCTCGGTAAGATCAGGAATGGGCAGGCGCAAAACCTGACCATCTGCAATGGGGTTAAGGCCCAGGCCAGCCGTACGTATAGCCTTTTCTACAGGGGTCATATTAGACTTATCCCACACCTGAACCGATAACATGCGCGGCTCTGGAGCGGATACTGTTGCCACTTGGTTCAGCGGCATATTGGCACCATAAACCTCTACCGTTACGGGGTCGAGAAGCGAAATATTTGCACGGCCCGTTCTTAGGCCCGACAAATCACCCTTTAGCGATTCAACGGCACCTTTCATGCGGCGTTCCAGATCCGCCTTATCATATTGCGCCATTATCCGGTCTCTCCTGATAAAATTAGATTTTTGACAAAAATTTTATTTAACTACCGTTGATACGCCATCACCTGCCAGAACATTAGCCAAATTGCCACGCTCACGGATAGAGAATACAACAATAGGAATAGCGTTATCGCGGCAAAGCGCAATGGCGCTCGCATCCATAACCCGCAAATCCTTGGCCAACACATCGGTATAGGATACGCTATCAAAGCGCACTGCCTCTGGGTTTATTTTCGGGTCACTATCATAAACACCATCGACGCTGGTGCCTTTGAACAGGGCATCGCATTTCATTTCTGCCGCCCGCAAGGCCGCGCCGCTATCTGTTGTGAAATAAGGGCTACCTACGCCGGCTGCGAAGATAACAATGCGCCCTTTCTCAAGATGGCGCACCGCTCGGCGGCGGATAACAGGTTCGCATACCTGATCCATCTGGATGGCAGATTGTACGCGGGTTTGAACGCCCAATTGCTCCAACGCATTTTGCATTGCCAAGGCATTCATTACTGTTGCCAGCATGCCCATATAATCGGCCTGAGCTCGGTCCATTCCCTTTGCCGCCCCTGCCATACCGCGAAAAATATTGCCGCCGCCAATAACCAGACATATTTGATGGCCGAAATCTTTAGCGGCTTTTACTTCCTGCGCCATGCGATGCACTGTTACAGGGTCGATACCAAAAGCGCCGTCGCCCATCAAAGCTTCGCCAGACAATTTCAGCAATATACGGTTAAATCGGGGTGTGGTCATAAGGGTCGCATCCGGCACCAATTGGGTCTCATCAGATGCTTTACTGGTCGCTATGACAAGCAAACCATCTACAGGTTTACCGCACCATAGGGCGGGCTTGGACAGGTGCCAAGAGCAAGATGCCCCTTATACCGTCCAAACCCTCTCTATTTTCAGGCACGATAGAATTATCGGCAATTAGCCGCCAACAGCAGCCGCAACTTCTGCAGCAAAATCGCTTTCTGCTTTTTCAATGCCTTCGCCCAGTTGGAAACGCACATAATCCACCAGAGCAATGGAGCCGCCGGCATCTTTGGCCGCAGCCGCCACCACGTCAGCGATAGGCGTTTTGTTGTCCATTACGAAAAGCTGGCTAAGCAAAGCATTTTCTTTGGCAAATTTCTTGATTGAACCCTCAACCATTTTCTCAACGATTTCGGGCGGCTTACCAGATTCTGCCGCTTTCTCACGCGCTACACCGCGCTCCCGCTCTAAGACATCTTGGTCCAGACCGTCGGCATTTAATGCTAGCGGGAATGCCGCAGCAATATGCATGGCAAGCTGCTTGCCCAGTGCATCCATGGCATCGGCTGGTGCATCGCCTTCCAGCGCAACCAGAACGCCAATTTTGCCAAGGCTATCTGCCGCCGCATTATGGACATAGGAAACAACCGTCCCCTGACTGACAGAAACATGCTTCAAACGGCGCAAAGACTGGTTTTCGCCAATGGTTGCGATATTATTGGTCAGCTTGTCAGCCACTGTGCCGCCGCCCGCATAATCCATCGCCGCCAATGCGTCGATATCCGCTGCCTGATTGGCCAAAGCAGTCTGCGTTACCGTGCGTACAAACTCCTGAAACTGATCGTTTTTCGCAACAAAATCGGTTTCACTATTTACTTCAACGGCAACGCCTTTGGTGCCGTCAACAGCAACGCCAACCAAACCCTCTGCTGCGGTGCGGCTGGATTTTTTCTGAGCTGCGGCCAGACCTTTGGCGCGCAGAAAGTCAACCGCCGCTTCAAGATCACCATCAGTTTCTGCTAATGCCTTTTTGCAATCCATCATGCCAGCACCGGTCCGTTCGCGCAGTTCTTTCACTGCTGCTGCTGTAATCGCCATGATTATCAATCCTTATATCTGGGGCTATATTCAAGCCCGCCGCTCTATACGGCCCTGCTAATAGCAATGCGCCAATTAGACGCATCATATGTGAAATTTGTGAAAGTGCCGCACCAGTCACAAAGGCTGGCGCGGCAACAATGCAATTATATTTACGAGCAGCGGCAACTTAACAGTCACCGCAAAGCCCGTTGATTAGGATGCCGCTTCTGGAGCTGCAGCCGCTGGAGCTTCAGCAACGGGCGCTGCTTCGGCTGCTGGTGTTTGCAAGATCGCTTCTGCAGCGGGCTCAGCCGCCGCACCCAGATCTTCACCGCTTTGAACAGCAGCAGATGCGCCGCCCTTGGTTGATGCAGCGGCAATAGCTTCGCAATAAAAGCGAACAGCACGGCTGGCATCATCATTACCTGGTACCGGGAAAGCAATGTTGCTAGGGTCAGTATTGGAATCAAGGATCGCTACAACTGGAATGCCCAGAACATTGGCCTCTTTAATGGCCAGATCTTCTTTGTTTGCATCAATGACAAACATGACATCGGGAATGCCGCCCATATCACGGATACCACCAAGCGACATTTCCAGCTTGTCACGCTCACGCGTTAACTGCAAAACCTCTTTCTTGGTAAAACCAGATGTTTCGCCGCCCAATTGCTCTTCCAACGTTTTTAGACGTTTAATGGAATTGGAAATTGTTTTCCAATTAGTGAGCATACCGCCAAGCCAGCGATGATTTACAAAATGCTGGCCGCAAGCGCGGGCGCATTCAGCAATTGGCTCTTGCGCCTGACGCTTTGTACCAACAAAAAGAACTTTGCCGCCCGCTTCAACAGAAGCCGACACAAATTCCAATGCGCGCGCAAAAAGCGGAACACTTTGTGATAGATCAAGAATATGGATACCATTACGAGCGCCGAAAATATACGGCTTCATACGGGGGTTCCAACGGTGGGTTTGGTGGCCGAAATGTGCTCCGACCTCAATCAATTGCTGCATCGTGACGGTAGGTGCCGCCATAATATTTCTCCTTCCGGTTATACCTCTGACAGGCAGGTAACCATTTGGCACCGGAATATGTCGCCCGTCATGTGGAATGCTGCCCCTTTATCAATCTTTTTTGCAAAATCCAGCATTTTGTTCGCTTTTGTATAAAGGTGCCCAACTTTAATAGGTACCAACATGCGGCAACTTGTCGCATAATCGCAATCTATGTTCATGTAACATAAACTTTCACTATGTTTAACACTTCACCGGAAACATCTTTTGGAAATATTTTTGTTAGCGCTAACTTTTAATTGCATGCTCTGAAAAAAATAATGATAAAAAATGTAACTTTATGAGCGCTCTAAGCGAAAGAGGGTAAGAATCCGTAGCGGCATGGAACCAATCAGACCGTCCATGCGTTATAATTTTTGAAAGTTATCAACAGACCTATCCACAAAGTGGTTATGTTCAGATAACGAGCGGGAATGTGAGAAGATAATGAATATAATATTGGTCGCAGGTTTTTTTACGATAGCTATAATGGCTGTATTATTTTTTGCAGTTATAACGCTGAAACAATATAGCCGATCTGCAATGAACAATATCGCTGCATATAATGCCCCGCAAAGTGTCAGAGTAATTAAGGTTAAAACCCTTGCACAAATGCCAGTGATGGCGACTGCGATGGCGGAAGAAATTGAAAAAACATCAACTCGCCCGTCAATTTACGATTCAAAATATGGGTATGCAATGTCCAAAATGGACATTAAGAATTTGAAAGCTGCCAATATATATAGCGCATTAATGCCTGCAGATATAATCCTGCCCCCGCAAGCAGCATAATCAGTGCAATATTCTAGATCTTATATGAGAATGCGCTAAAAAAACGCAGCGTATGCCTGATGCATTTGCATATTTCGGCAATAGCCGGAATAAAAACTATCCCACCCTAACAAAATATATGCCCGCAAAATAACATATTGCGTAGCGCAATGCAGCGCTTTCGTTTCAAAACGTAAAAAATATTTGACTTTGGAACAAAACACGTACATTTTGTGATTATTACAGGAACATAGCTTTCGGAATGTCACAAGATGTAACGCGGGCCTTTTTCTTGTTGAAGAATCAGGCATCAAGGGTTTGAAAGGTCGTAAATAGAAGCTGCCTGCTAAAGCTACAGCAAGGATCGGTTTCAAACTGATAGGGAATGAAAAATGGGAATATTTTTAATTGCAGCGTTTTTTGTAGCGTCATTGTCAGTGGCTATTTTAATGGCAATTGGTACATTCCAGCAATATATATTTTCTGCTTTGGAAAACCTTACTGCTTATGGTGCGCTCACAAATGGCACTCAGGCACATCGCAGTCGCGTCAAAATATACCAAACACCTCAGGCCGTAATATCTGCAAAGCCAAAACGCAAAGCAGCTACCCTCTCGGTCGTTACATCTGCGCAGGTTAACAATGCCAAGGCATCTGCTAATAATCTGTCCGAAATCGCTACTCTGCCAATTGCCGCTTAATACGCGCATAACTTAACATGCCTATAGGTATTAATAGCATATAAATCCCACTGATAAACATAAGCGTCCACCATGGCGCTGTTATCAATGCTGTGCCTAGCAAGCCAGCAATAGCAATAGCCTCCAAACGAACATTTTTGCGCAGCCGAAGTGATGACCAGCTAAAAGTCGCAACATTTGATATCATCAAAAATGCAATTAACGCCGTCCATGGTGCAACCAGCCAGACTTCGCGAAATAGCGGATTGCCCGTTACAAACCATAAATAAAATGGCACAAAGGCAATGCCAGCACCAGCAGGCGCAGGAATACCGGTTAAAAAGCCGGCTGATTTATGCGGCTGCTCCTCATCAACGTCAATCTGCGCATTAAAACGGGCCAAGCGCAGGGCACAGCCTACCGCAATGGTAAGGGCAAATACCCAGCCCATTTTTTCCATATTATTGAGTGACCATAGGTAGATAACCAATGCTGGCGCGACGCCAAAAGCGATACAATCCGATAAGGAATCCAGCTCGGCACCAAAGCGGCTTTCACCCTTCATTAAACGCGCAATCCGCCCATCAATGCCATCAAGCACGCCCGCGATAACAATTGCGCCTACGGCCAGCTCCCATGAATTTTCAAAAGCGAAGCGAATAGAAGTTAGACCAAAACACATAGCCAATACCGTCACTGCATTGGGCAGGACCGCGCGAACGGGAAGTCCTCGCCGCCGCTGCAAAAGCCGTAACTTGCGCGCACCGCGACGCGCACTATATCCTTTGATGATCGGTTTTTTTGCCATAAGCTGCTATATTACGTAGTGCCTACAAAAAGCAAAGGCAGTGCTGCAGAGCAAATAGCTATTAATGCTTAATGCCTTCAAGCTGAGGCTGCGCGGTTAATTGCGCCAGCACTGTTTCACCAGCAACAATACGCTGACCCTTCACTATACGCGGCATTGTTCCGCTGGGCAGATAAACATCAACACGGCTGCCGAATCGGATAAGCCCGATACGTTGTCCGGCTGCGACTATATCGCCGTCTTTCACAAAAGGGACAATGCGGCGCGCGACCAGACCAGCAATTTGGGTAAAACCGATGCGCACACCATCATCACGCTCAATTAAAATATGTTGGCGTTCATTATCTTCACTCGCCTTATCCAGATCAGCATTCAGAAATTTGCCCGGAATATAGGCGACGCGTTTCACAGTGCCGCCAATTGGTGCGCGGTTTATATGCACATCAAAAACGCTCATGAAAATCGAAACGCGGGTCATCACCTCGTCACCCAGCGCATCATCACCCGCCATTTCTGGCGGCGGCGGCACTTGTTGAATCAAGGTAACAAGTCCGTCCGCTGGCGCAGTGATATATTGCGGATCCATTATGGTAACGCGCTGTGGATCGCGGAAAAAAGCCGCGACCCAAACGGTGATGCCCACCATAGGCCAAGCCACGATATTGATCCCGAAAAGGAAAAGCAGCAGCGTTATACCACCCGCTATTAACGCGAATTTGCGACCTTCAGGGTGTACCGGTGGGAAGCGCCATTCGGCCAAGCCTTTGCCGCTATTATCAAGAATTTCATTTGCCATGGCGATCTCTCTAATCGCTGTTTTATATGGTTACAACAGCGATTGCGCTCTGCTGCATATTCTGTTTGAAATATCGCAGCAATATCTGCTGCAATAGTTGATTAACATGTATCCTTTGCTAAGAGGTTTGCGGGGGGCGAATCCGCCCGTTATGCATTTAACTGGAAAGATACTTCATGGCCAA
>CAZAHS010000015.1:0-18584 GCA_964484855.1 uncultured Sphingomonadaceae bacterium
AATCCCCCTTAAGACCAGATTGGAAGGTTGCGCCAGAATTCCCACCATTCGGGCCAGCTACCAGCGTATAAAGGACCAGAAATTACGATACAGACCGCGCTCCAGAAACCGGCGTTCAGGGCAAGGAACAATCCTACGCGGTGAATACCGATAGTGCCGACTGAATAGCCGATGAAATCGCGGAAATAGGTATCTTCATATTCCGGTGTTCTTACAGTCTCGCCCTTTTGCGGGTTCACCGCAGAGAGGATGAGGCCACCATGCAGCGCAAGCGCCAAATTGGTGGTGAAGAAGAACGTAATCGCGATCATATGCGCCGGATTATAGTGGAAGTTCACATAGGCATATCCGACATTGGAAACCCAGTCCAAATGGCTGAAAATTCCGTAAGGAAAGCCATGGCCCCAAGCGCCCATAAGAACGGGACGGATAAAGTTTAGTGTGAAGAAGGCGAGGATTGCAAAGCTGAAAGCAAATGGAACGTGCAGCCCCATGCCCAATTTGCGGGAAATCTCGACTTCTCTTAATGCCCAGCAGCTAAATGAGCCAAGGGCACAAAAGCTGATAATTTGCCAGAAGCCGCCTTCTCTAAGCGGTGCAAGCGCAAGCCCATAGTCAAGCGCGGGCGGTGTGATAGATATCAGCCACGGGTTCCAGGTTTCTCCTTGTGCTGCTGCAGCAAAGATCAGTGCGGTCCCCAAAATTGTAAAGAGTGCTCCGAATACGCCGAAAAATCCGACATAAAAGGGGCCAACCCAAAAATCAAAAAGATCGCCGCCGATCAACGTACCGCCGCGCACGCGATATTTTCTCTCAAAGCTTAAAATAGCCATGACGCATTTCCTCCACCGTCCGTGTTGGGCGGTCAATCAGTCTGTAAAATACTATTAAGTCCGTTTGGACTTTTGCCAGGGCACGCGGTGAATTGCTCCACCGCGTGCCACTTGCAAGGGGCTTCGCTTAGGTTTGCGCGTCAACTTGCTGTGTTACCACAGCAGCGGTTTCAGCACCCGTTTGCGCTTCAAGCCAGTTGTAGCGATCAGTGCTCAACAGGATGAAGTGAATCAGGATTGCCAGCGTAAACAGGCCAACAGCCATTGCCACACAGATGCGGCGCGGATCGAACATTACCCAAATATTATGCATGATATTCTCTCCTTATACCATCAGGCTTGTGATAGTCGTGCTCGCAACTTCAATGGCGTCATTGACCATTGCGTAACCCGGACGATCAGGGAACCAAGGATGCCATGCCCATACCAGTGCATGCGCAACTACAGCAGTAGCTACGAAAAGACCGGTATAGAGAAAGAACCCTTTGTGAAATTCTTTGGCTTCTTCCTGAGTCATATATGTCTCAGGGCCAAAGCGTTCATTAGAATCGCTCATATTCGTTTCTCCAGTTTTGCCCCTTGCAAGATACAAACTGCACCTCGTTGGGCGGTGCCTTTGTGACGACCATCGCCACGAAGGTTACGAATTGCCGGCTCCCCAGACAGCAAAATCTCTAAATTATGTGTTGCGCGGCGCATCATGCCTGCGCCCCTTGCATCAGCACCGCCGCTAAGCGGTCTGCTGTAACGCGCGGTTCACCAGCACGGCGCGCTTCACGCTCTGTACTGTCGCGCAAATTTTTGGCTGCTGAAATACGAACCAATACTGGCTGCGCTTCAACAATCGCGTCAAATTTCTGTTTGGCTTCTGCATCCCAATCCAGCGCAGATTCCGCGCGGGCAGGGGTGGCAACGCCATTGTCCATCTGTGTGGACAGCGGCAGGATATGAAAGAGCGCGTCAAACAGCGCATTGCACACTTCTTGCACCAAATATGTCGCGCCGGAATATCCCATAAATGGCGTACCGGTGTGGCGGCGAATGGCGGCTCCTGGGAAGGATGCAGGGATAAAAATGCCCCGTGCGCCAGCCTCGGCCATATACATACGCTCATTATAGCTGCCAAATACCACCAGCGGCGGATTGGCAAAAATTGCATCACGCACGGCCTGATTGTCAGGCTTTACACCGGCGCTGCGACTGAATGAAAATGTGCAGGGCAGGCCCATATCATTTTCCAGAAAATTGCGAATACCGCGCGCATAGGTTTCATTGGCAACAATGCCAAAATTGGCAGTGCCGAAAAAGTCCTGCGTCACCGAGCGCCACAAATCCCAAAGCGGCTTGATGGTGGTGTGCTTTTCTTTTTCAATAAATGGCTCTGGGTCTAATCCCGTCATCTCGCCCAATTGGCGCAGGAATTTTGTTGTCGATTCCAGACCGATAGGCGCTTGCAAATAGGGCCGTTCCAGCATCTCACACAGATTGCGGCCAAATTCACGATACATGCAAATATTTACAGATGCATTGGCAAGTTGGCGGATATCCGCCAAATGGCTTCCCAGTGGGAACACCATATTGACCTCTGCGCCCATACCCTCGACCAGACGGCGTATTTCCGCCAAATCGCTGGGCATGTTGAACACACCATAGCTAGGCCCGATAATATTGACCTTGGGTTTTTGGCCCTCTTGCAGCACTTTGGGCTTGGGCATTTTTTTCGGGCCAAATTCGGTCCACAGCCATGACAAAGCGCGGTCTTCTGATTGCCATTGATCTTCATCAATGGTGCGCGGCAGAAAGCGTTTAATATTGGTGCCTTCAGGCGTAACACCGCCGCCAATCATCTCTGAGATAGAGCCTGTGACCACAACAGCAGGCAGGTCAGGATCAAGCGATTCCCATGCGCGGCGCATGGCGGCTTCTGTACCGGTTTTGCCCAGTTCTTCCTCACCTAAGCCAGTCACCACAATGGGCAGCTCATGGGGAGGAAGGCCATCAGTATAATGCAATACCGATGTTACAGGCAGGTTTTCACAACCAACCGGTCCGTCAACAATGACTTGCAATCCCTTAATGGCAGAGAATGCGTAAACAGCGCCCCAATAGCCGCCGGCGCGATCATGATCGATAATCAGGGTCATGAGCCAACCGCCTCTGCCGCTTTGGCAGCAGCCGCATTTTGCGCGGCATATTTGGCTTTGAATTTTGGCCGGTCAGTCGGGGTATCTTCCCAAATACCAGCGGTATAGCCAGTGCCAACGCCTTCAAAAAACGCGGTCATTTTGTCAAACCGGTCTTTATTGCCAATCGCGCCATTAATCACTTGCGCCAGACTGCCAGCGCCTGCCGGACCCATTAATGGCCGGGCCGAGATTAAATTGGTGAAATAGAGGCCTGGAATGGCTTTTGCTTTGGCATGTTGAACAACAGGCGTTGTGCCGATGGCGAGATCAGGGCCAAATTCCTCAACCGCAGCAATATCTTCTTCCAAGCTGGCGCGGTAATTGATGCGGCAACCCTTGGCTTCCAACCATTCGCGATCTGGATCAGACCATGGCGTACGCGGGCATGCAGTGCCAACATAGGGCACATCTGCACCGCTTTCGATGAGCAAACGTGCCACCAAAAGCTCTGAGCCTTCATAGCCAGAGACTGTGATGCGCCCTTTAATCTGTGTGGCGGCCAATGCGCCGGAGATAGCAGGCAAAATAGCATTTTGTGCTGCAGCTATTTTAGCAGCCGATATATTGGTTGCCTCGCCAATAGCTTTTAACCAAGCGGCAGTGCCATCGCGCCCAACCGGAGCGGAACCAACAACTTTGCGGCCAGCCGCCTCAAACTCGCGCACGCTGGCGGTATAAAAGGGGTGGATGGCGGCCACAACTGCGCCATCTAATGCGCTGTATAGTTCGCGCCATTCGCGTGTGGGAACGACCACGCCCGATGCCAGCCCCATTGGCGCTAGCATTTGGCCAATACCAACCGGATCAGCCGGGAACATTTCGCCCAATAATGTCACTGCGGGGCGGCCTGATTGCTCTCTAACTTGCGGGCGCGCTACAGGGCCTTGCTCAGCCTCTTCGCGCGCATATTTCAGCATCGCACCGGCCAGAACATCTTTTGCCTCTGCATGTGTGGGGATACCAAAGCCCGGCACATCTATGCCGACAATACGTACCCCGTTAATCGAGTCCGGTAATAGCCGCAAAGGCACACCGCTCGCGGTGGGCACACATAAATTGGTGACGACGATGGTGTCATAAAGTTCAGGATCGGCCATCTGCTCGACGGCTTCTTTAATATCCTCAAACAATTTGCCAGTAACCAATGTTTCGGAGCTGAACGGCACATAGCCAACGCTGCGGCGCGCGCCATAAAAATGCGATGTAAAGGTGAGGCCGTAAACACAGCAAGCAGAACCGGAAAGGATAGTCGCGGTGCGGCGCATACGCAGGCCAACACGCAGCGAACCAAATGCAGGGCACATGCTTTGCGGTTGGTCATGCGGCCCTTTTGGATTTTCACGCAGCGGATAATCCTTGGCATATTGGTCCAGAATTTCGCTTTTGCCTGCATTACGCGCAGCTTCGCGCATAGTGTCTGCGCCGCCATGGCAGCCGCTGCCTTCTGCTGTTTTTGCAGGGTTAGGGGCGGCATTCATGTCAAGCCGGTCCTTGGTGCGTTTCGCTGTTATGGCTGGGTTGTCGCTCAATGATCAAACCTCATCATAAATAACTTCGAGGGACGGCTTCTCTTCGTAAACACCGCCGCGCATATCCGCCTGAGTTGCTGGAACCAGTTCGACATTACCGCCTGTTTCTTCAGGGCTGAACAGATCTAGAAGACCGTCCTGCTCCAATGGTGTTGGCTGCTGGGGAGGTGCCTCTGCGACATTGACGGCCAGCTCTTCAAACAGGCTGGCCCATTCGCCGCCGGGCGTTCCGATAATTTGATAATTGGCCGATTTACGGCGGATATCTTCATTAGCTGGGATGGCAGTAAGCACCGGAATATCAACGGCTTCTGCAAAAGCCTGCGCTTCGCCCGTGCCATCATCCTTGTTGATAATCATGCCAGCGACGCCAACATTGCCGCCCATTTTGCGGAAATATTCGACTGCCTTACAGACATTATTAGCCACATAAAGCGATTGCAGATCGTTCGAACCCACGACGATCACTTTTTGGCACATGTCGCGGGCAATGGGCAGGCCGAAGCCGCCGCAGACCACATCGCCCAAAAAGTCGAGCAACACATAGTCAAAGCCCCAATCATGAAAGCCCAGTTTTTCGAGCAATTCAAAACCATGAATAATGCCGCGTCCGCCGCAACCACGGCCAACTTCTGGGCCGCCTAGTTCCATGGCGAAAACGCCGTCACGTTGGAAGCAGACATCTTCGATTGTTACTTCTTCACCGGCCAGCTTTTTCTTCGATGATGTTTCAATGATGGTTGGGCAGCTTTTGCCGCCGAACAGCAATGATGTGGTGTCTGATTTCGGGTCACAACCGATCAGCAAAACGCGTTTGCCTTGCTGCGCCATCATATAGCTAAGATTGGACAGCGCGAAGCTTTTGCCAGAACCGCCCTTGCCATAAATAGCAATAACCTGAGTCTCTTTTTTGACTTCACCGCTATGTACCGGATCAGGCTCTACAGAGGCTTCATCGCGCAACGTGTCTATATCGAGCATAGTCATTGATATTCTCTCCAGTCGAGCACCATTTTCAGGCATTCACTATTGTCAAAAGCTTCAGGATAAGCGGTCAGCGCATCGCTTGCCGGTTCCACATGCGTGATAAGCCCGGACAGGTTTAACGCGCCGCGCTCAACCATAGAGTTTATCATCACCAGATCTTCTGGCTGCCATTCTGCGGCCACCCGCAATTTGGCTTCACGCTGAAAGGCTGGCGGAAAGGCAAAGCTGATCGGTGCATCATAAAATCCGGCCAGCACCAATTCACCGCGCTTGGCCAGACGATTGATAAAGCTGCCCAGCGCCTGCGTATTTCCGCTCACATCATAGATATGATGGTAATCATGGCGATCATCATCATCGGGGTGGATGACATTATAGCCGCTCGTGCCCTTATGCCGTGCGCGATTAATATCCCACACCGTTGGCGCAGGCAGGCCGGAGGCAACCGTGAGCCGCGCCAGCAACCGGCCCAAAACGCCGTGCCCGACAATAAGGTCAGGAGCGCTGCCGCCATTTATGGCGTGAAGGGCAGTTGCCGCAAGAGCATATAATATCGCTTCTTCGCGCAATTGACCGGATATTGGCAATGCGCGGGCAGAATTAACGATGACATTGCGCGCAGAGCCGCCGAACAATCCGCGTGCATCTGTGTAGCAATTGGCCCCGGGAACAAAAACCCATTCACCAATACGGTCCTGATTCTGATCGCCCGCATCAACAATGATGCCAACCGATTCATAGCCGGGAACCAATGGGTAACCCATGCCCGGAAAGCTGGGCATTGTGCCCTTCCATAACAGCTTTTCAGTGCCGGCGCTTATGCCGCTATATTGGATTTCCACCAGCAGATCTGCGGATTCCATGGCAGTTAAGGCGGTCTTTCTGATCGCCAACTTGCCCGGTCCGTCCAGAATGATTGCTGATGTTTGCAACGCAAAGTCTCCTAAATGAATCTTAAGGTTGTTAAGACTCCAATAAATGTCAATTTACTTAAACCTTGTAGAATGTCAAATAAATTAGACAGTTATCCATTATTTGGTCGCAACAATCGCTTTTGCGATAATTGGTAATGGCGTGAACAGGTCATGGACTTTTGAAAAACCAGCATTTTCAAGCCTTTGATGATATTCTTTAGATGGCCTTGGGCGACCGGTTCCCATAGCCCAGAGATAAAGACCGAAATAGGCATCACCCATGCGCGGCGCATTTGCAGTCTCTGCCATAGGCTCAACAATCAGCAGTTTTCCGCCTTTTGGCAGTGCGTCAAAAGCTTTGGACAATATGGTCTGCGCGACATCATCATCATGATCGTGCAGAATACGAATGAGCGTAATCAGATCATAATCTTTGGGTAGTGTATCGGTTTTAAAACTGCCGGGATGTAGCGAGATGCGTGCATTTAATGGCGAGTTGGCAAGTTTTTTACGGCTATGGGGAATGACTTCGGGCAGATCGAATATCCCAAGCTGCAATTTGGGGTAATGGCTGCCAATGGCTTCAACAAAAGCGCCTGAACCACCCCCAATATCCAGCATTTTATCATGCTTACCAAATGGGTAGCCCTTAATAATCTGATCCCAGATCATAGGCTGTGTTGCTGCCATTAATTCTGAATAAGGGCCGCCCTTTGCATCATCGCTGCTCGCATTTGCGTCCTTGGAATCGTTTGGAACATCATCCTTAGAGTTATTGTCCGACTCGGACGGGGCTGCATAATGCCAAAAGGCTGATAGCGTATTGCCCTTGCCACGCGCATTGGTGAAGATATCAACTGGGTTAGTAAGATCGCGATAGAGCAGTTGATGATGCTTTATCATCGCCATAGCGCCAGGATTGGCCGCCAAAGTCGCCCCCATTTCGCCCAATAGCCAAAGCTCCTGCTCTGGCGATTCGAGCACTTGTAAGGCTGCGCCTGCTCTTATGATGCGCAGCGCTGCATCGCGCGGCATATCCAGAAAATCCAGTATTTCCTGCTGCTGACGCGGTGTCTGCCGGACATATTCAAGCAGACCTGTTTGGACAAACACAAACAATATCTGCGAATAAACAAAGCCAGTAATCATATCCATTTGCTGCGCGGCTTTACGCTGCGTCACTTGACGAAAAAGCGGGAGGCGCGCCGCCCAATAATGGAATGTATCGCTGCCAAAGACGCGATTGCGCCGCATGAGCCAACGGGTTTTCAGCGCATAACGCTTATTTGATATATTTGATTTGCTAGACATATATAAGTGTCTAGTTTAATGGACATATGCTATGGAGCCGTCAATAGTATGTTTCGCGAATAGTCGTCGAAACCGTGTCGGACATAAGGTGGAGCAAGGATTGGAAAGCGACCCAGTCATTATTATTGGTGCAGGAATTGGCGGCTTAGTAAGCGCAGCCTTGCTCTCTGCGCAGGGTGTTGCGGTTACGCTAATTGAAAAAGAAGCAACCCCAGGCGGCAAGGTGCGCCAGCTTGATGTGGCTGGAGCAATGGTTGATGGCGGACCGACTGTGTTCACTATGCGGCCAGAGCTATCGGCCATATTTGAAGCAGCGGGCGCGTCGCTAGATGACTATGTGACACTGGAAAAAGCCGATATTCTGGCGCGGCATGCCTGGGATAAAAGCGGCACGCTGGACCTTCATGCCGATCATGAAAAATCAGTTGATGCAATAGGCCGTTTTGCCGGTGCTGAGGCGGCAAAGGGATATGAAGGCTTCGCAAAAGAAGCGGAAAATATCTATAATATTATTGAGCATAGTTTCCTGAAAAACACCAAGGCCTATCCGCCGACATTGATGTGGCGTGTTGGTCTGTCACGCCTTGGCGCAATGCAGGCCATTAAGCCTTACACCTCTATGTGGAGCGCTTTAGGTGAGCATTTCGCCGATCCGCGCCTGCGTCAATTGTTCGGGCGTTACGCAACTTATTGTGGCTCCTCGCCCTATGAAACGCCAGCGACTTTGATGTTGATCGCCCATGTGGAGGCACAAGGGGTGTGGAAGATTAAGGGCGGTATCAGTGCTCTTGCCAAGGCTTTAGAGCAGGTTGCCACCAAAAATGGCGCAACCATAAAATATGGCGAATCGGTTGATGAAATATTGGTCAATGGCGGTAAAGCGCACGGCGTTATTTTGTCGAACGGTGAACGCATTGATGCAGCGTCAGTGATTTGTAATGCAGACCCGTCTGCTCTGGCTGGTGGATTTTTCGGTCAACGGGTGAGCGATGCTCTGAGCGAGACGCCGGAACAGAAACGCTCTCTTTCAGCTATGGTATGGTTGATTAATGCGAAATCGTCCGGTTTTGATCTGGAGCATCATAATGTCTTCTTTTCAGATGATTATGCGCAGGAGTTCCGCGATATAAAAGCAGGTTATGCGCCCTCTCGGCCTACCTCATATCTGTGCGCTCTGGACCGCGGAGCCGAGCTTCCAGAGCCGGATAATCCGGATGATGCGGCGGCGGCCGGAACATCGCAAAGGGCAGAGCGTTTTCAAATCATTGTCAACGCACCGGCCAATGGGGATAGTAAGAGTTACAGTGCGCAGGAGAGAGAGAAATGCACCCAAAACATGCTAGACAGTCTGACGAAGTGCGGACTGGAGCTGGAGCAGCCTCTTCCGCACCAATTGGTGACCCCGAACGAGTTCGCCAGCCTGTTCCCGGCAACGGGGGGGGCGCTTTACGGCAGGGCTTCGCACGGATGGGCAGCCTCCTTCCTGCGCCCTGGATGCAGGACGCGGATAAAGGGACTTTATTGCGCGGGCGGGGGTACCCATCCCGGAGCCGGGGTCCCGATGGCCGCCTTATCGGGCAAGATAGCGAGCGAGGCAGTATTGTCCGACCGCGCTTCGAAACTTTGGTACCACCGCAAGGCTATCAATGGTGGTATGTGGATGCCATCAGCGATGACGGGCAATTCGGCCTGACCATAATTGGCTTTATTGGCAGCGTCTTTTCACCCTATTATAAAAAATCCGGCAGAAACCAGCCGATTAATTATAGCTGTTTAAATGTCGCGCTTTATGGCCCGCGCCATGCACGCTGGGCGATGACCGAACGCGGCGCGCCGGAAACGACGCAGCAATGTGATATGTTTGCCGTCGGGCCAAGCGCGATGCGGTGGGAGAATGACAGCCTGATTATCGACATAGATGAGCGCGATAAACGTGTTGGCGTGCCATGGCGCCGCCGCGTAAAGGGCAAGGTTGTGGTTCACCCTGAAATGCTGAACCGGCGTTCATTCAAACTTGACCCAGAGGGCCGCCATTGCTGGCACCCCATTGCGCCGCGCGCACGGGTTGAGATGGTAATGGAAAACCCTGACATAAGCTGGAAGGGCAGCGCCTATATTGACAGCAATAAAGGTAGTGAACCGATTGAAGATGGCTTTCAGCATTGGCACTGGTCGCGCGCGCATATCGGCAAAGATGTTGCGGTAACATATGAAGGTTTGCGCCGTGATGGCAGCTATTTTGCCAGCGCCCTGCGCTTTGATGCCAATGGCGATTCGACAGAGCAGGAACTGCCCCCCATTGCGCCCTTGCCGCGCACATTATGGGGCGTAAACCGTCAGACACGGGCCGATGGCGGCCTAGCGAAAATCAACAAAACTTGGGAAGATACGCCCTTTTATTGCCGCAGTGCGCTGGACATGCAGATTGACGGGCAACAGGTAATGGCGGTGCAGGAAAGCATATCGCTCGATCGGCTCATTAATCCGGTGGTGCAGTGGTTATTGCCGTTTCGCATGCCGCGCGAAACAGGCCGTTAGCATCATTCTATTGGCCCGCTATTAGTGGCTATTCAATATCGCCATCGGTGCGCGTTTTTTCCGCTGCTTTGGCTTTATCTTTCTTAATTTCGCGGTCCATTTTCCAAACCTGATACGCGCAAAAGCCCAGCACCAGAACGGCCGATAGAGTCATTTCGATAATGCCCAAAGTGCTACCGCTCATTATAGTCTCTCCTATAATTTCTAAATTAGGCCAAAACCCTATAAGGGCAGATGCTGTTTGGCAAATTGCGTGATGATATTAAGCGCAGTTTCCGGCGCTTCTTCATGCGCCAAATGGCCTAAATTATCGAGCGATTGCAAGGTGCAATTGGGCAGTGGCTTGGCCGCTTCAATAACCGAATCGGGCGGTATGGCCTTATCATTTTGCGCATGGACCAGCATCACTGGCGCATGAATATCGAGCAGTTTTTTCTGCAAATGGTCCAGCCGCCAATTGGCCATCATGCGCAGCGCACCATCGCAATGCCCCGAATGGCTAAACAGTATTTCATATTGTGATAGCCCGGCACGGTCGATTGCCGAGCCAGTTGCCTTTGCCAAGAATTTTTCCGTCTGCCCAACGCCGCGCGCCATGCGGGAGAAAATGATCGACATAAATGGGTTGGTGAACAGCATTTTGGCAAGCTGCGGAAACAGCTCAGCGGCAATGCCGGGAAAGGGTTTTAACGCTGGTGTGAAACCGATTAACGGGACAGATTGTTGGTTTTGCGCCATCATTTCCAGCGCAATGGCCGTACCTGCGGAGTGGCTGACCATCAGGTCCGGTGCTATCTGCAAATGTTCCAAAAGGTCGCTAAGCGATGCCGCCATGCCGGGCAAGGAAACGCGCTGCGCCATATTGGGGCGGGTAAAGCCATGGCCGGGCAAATCCATCGCAATGATGCGGCAATGTTTGGCCAGCAGCGGCATAAGATCACGCCAGCTATGCGTGGATGCACCCGTGCCATGAATGAGCAGGCATATCGGCGCTTTATGTGACGGGCCCGCCATATCTTGAACATGCCAGCGATAGCCGTTATTTTCAGCAAATTGGCTAAATTTGGCATTGGGCCAATCGGCCTTATGCGTGTCCCAATCGGGGTAGCGGCCGGTCATGCGGCCTTGTCCTGATTGCCCACTGCGTCAATTGCTGCCACCAGCGCGCCGCTATTGGCGCGGGGCAGGGGCACATAACGGCCATTCAGCGCATTCGCCAATATGCGCGCTTCTTCGCGCGGGCGGGGGGATATATCGAGCACGATGCTGTTCATTTGGTCAGCGGCGAGCATCTTCGCCATTTGCGCGCTCTCTGTCATGGCCCCAGCGCGGTTTGCGCTGCCATCCAGCATCACATTTGCTTTGCCGTCGGTTAAAATCGCAATGGTGGGTGATTGCCCGCGTTTTTGTGCGGCCATGGCCATATGATGCACCATGATAAGCGCTGCCGCCAAAGGTGTGCCGCCGCCGCCCGGCAATCCGCCCAGACAGCGCTGCGCTCTGGTCAGCGAGCGGGTGGGTGGCAATAAAATGCTGGCCTCTGCACCGCGAAAGGCGATAAGCGCCACTTGCGCGCGCTTCACATAAGCCTCTGCCAGCATCAGCTCCACCGCGCCCTTGGCCTCGGCAAGCCGCGACATGGCCGATGAGCCAGAGGCATCGACCGCAAAAATGGTCAGCGTCTCGCTGCTTTGTTCAAAGCGTTTGATATGCAGATCGGATTTACGCACATGCACTTTTGCAGGGTCCGCATCAGGGCCAGCCGCATTGCGGCGCAGTGTCTGCCATGGCGCAGCACAGCGCAGCGTGTCGATTAGCGATAATTTTGCGCCATGCCCTGGCATTCCCTGACGCGCCGATAAAGGCCGCCCACGCAGCACAGATTTGCGCTTTTGCCCCGCACGGCCCATTGGCCCATTGGCGCTGCGCTGGGTGCGGCCATTTATCTGGTCCAATATATGCGGCGGAATGGCGGCGAGCGCGGCATCAACCATCATATCATCCGGCAATTCCTGCATGTCATTCTGGCTCTCATCGCCATCATCTTGATTATCTGGCGGATTATCCGGCTGGTCGTCAGGCGGGGTTTGATCCTCTGGCGTGTCGGGCGGCATTTGCGGTATTTGTGTTGCGCGCGGGGCCAGAATTAGTGACACCGCACTGGCTATATCATCATCATTGCTTTGATCGCGTTTATGCAAGGCGGCGCTGTAACATGCTGCTTGCTGGGCAAAAATAAGCGGACGGACAGAGGCAATACCAAAAGCAGCAGCGGTTGCTGCTAGAACCTGTCTTTGGTCATTACTTGCCGCGGCTGGGCCGACATGTGGCAGCCTTGCAAATGATTCGCTTTCAGGCATCGCCATAGCCAAGCAATCGCAGTGGAAAGCGATACGTTCCATCAATATCATCGGCGGCGCTTCGTCATTTTCTATGGAATCGTCGAGCATGATGATAGCGACTTGCCGCGCATCCAATGCCTTTGCGATATGCGCGGCAATATCATCCTGCATCCGCTCGGCCATCGGCAAAATCACGATGCCGCCTTGCGCTTGTGTGAGCAGGCCGGGCGCATCAACGCGTTTGCCCGCTGCTAATGTAGCGGTAAGGTCAAGCCCGCCCAAAAGCCTGTCCTGATCGACATTGACCGGAATTTTAATAGGTTTTTTATCATCGGGCAGCGCAGCAATAATCATTTGCACCAGTGCATCACGCGCCGGACCATAGCCGCGCAGATTAATGCCGCCAAAGGCGATTGGATTGGCCAGAAATAGCTGTATTGCTGATAAAATGGTTTCGGTTTTTGCTTCAGAAGCCAGTGCAGCCTCTATTGCCGAAGCCATTACGACATCAGAGTTGCCGCTGCTCAACCGAACAGCTCTTCCAGCGCCCGCTCTATCCGCACGGTTGAGCCGGTTTCATCCAGCACATCACGGCGCAGCCTGTGGCGCAGTGAAAGCGGGGCCATGGCGATCAAATGTTCGCGGGCAACAGATTTTTTGCCATGATAGGCGGCATAGGCCCGCGCGGTGCGCATTAGCGTTAATTCACCGCGCAGCCCGTCCGCGCCAACTGTGCGGCATATATTGGCAGTGTCTTCCAATATGCTGTCTGGCGTGGTGATTTTGGTCACTGCTTTGGCGGCGCGCTGCACGCGTTTTATGGTTTTCTCATCCTCTGCACGCCAAATTTCGGCAAAGCCTTTAGGGTCACGCTCCTGCGCATCACAGCGGCGCATAATTTCAACGCGGTCCTCCAGCTTTTCCGGTGTGCGTACCTCCACTGAAAGCCCGAAGCGATCAAGCAATTGCGGGCGCAGTTCGCCCTCTTCAGGGTTGCCGCTGCCAATCAGCACAAAGCGCGCATCATGACGGATGCTCAGGCCATCGCGCTCAACCAGATTTTCGCCCGATGCCGACACATCGAGCAGCAGATCAACGACATGATCCTCCAGCAGGTTAATCTCATCAATATAGAGATAGCCGCGATGCGCCTTGGCCAGCAGACCCGGTTCAAATTTGCGCTCGCCATGCGCCAATGCCCGCTCTAGATCGAGCGTTCCCAGTACACGGTCTTCTGTTGCACCCAATGGCAGATCAGCAAAGGGTATAGGGATTTTTCGCACCCGCTTGCTGGCGCAATTATCGGGGCAATTGCCAATATTATCAGGCGCGCAATTATAGCGGCAATTTTCAACAACACGAATGGGCGGCAGAGTCGCAGCCAAAGCGCGCGCCGCCGTTGATTTGCCGGTGCCGCGGTCACCAAATATCATCACCCCGCCAATACGCGGCTCTATCGCCGTGACCAGCAAGGCCAGTTTCATCTCGTCCTGACCGACAATTGCGCTAAAAGGAAATCCACCCATGGCTATATCTTTAGCAGACCAGCCTTGCTCTGCAAGCATTGCTTTACAGATTAACTGTCTCAAAAAATTGACGTATTAGCGGTTTGTGGTTTGGGTGGCTATCGTGTGACATCATGGCCATAGAGCCAAGACAGCGCTTTATCAGCGATCCGCGCATCCGTTTTGCCAGCCAGCCATAGCGGCCCATGCTGCGCAATGCGGCCCAAACCCGGCCCTTGATGGAATAGTCGCATATTGTCCCAAGCTTGCCTTTGTACCTTTTTGGTGCGCGCATAACGGTCAGTATAATAATGCTGAAAGGCCGCATCTGGCAGGTGGTTTTCAGAGAGCCGACGCGCCAGAACATAGGCATCTTCAACAGCCTGTGCAGCGCCCTGCGCCATGAAGGGTGGCATGGAGTGGCTGGCATCTCCCAACAAAACAGCGCGTCCATCATGCCAGTGATTGAGCGGCTTACGATCAAATAGCGCCCAGCGATAATGATTGTCAGCATTTTGAATTATATTGGTGATAATAGGGTGCCAGCCTGCAAAATCAGCCAGTGCATCGCGGCGACTGCCCTGTGCGGTCCAGCTTTCATCTTGCCAGTCACCATGCTCCACAACGCCGACAAAATTTGCTTCATTGCCGCCGCGTAGCAAATAGGTCACCGCATGTTTTCCATCGCCCAGCCAGACACAGGCATTTGGCGGCGGAATATTTCGGCCCAAATGTTCAACCGGCACCACTGCACGCCATGCGACATTACCGGTAAAGCGCGGCTGTTCTGCGCCATGCATTTGCGTGCGGATAGTTGATTTAATGCCATCGGCACCGATCAGAATATCGCCTATAATCCGTATATCATCAGATAATATCGCAAAAGCGGTTTTATCATCCTGACCATAGCCAGTGACATGTAGGCCGGTTTTCAACGCCATTGGCAGGCGTTTCTGAACCGCTTCCTTCAATATCGCAATCAGGTCGGCGCGGTGGATATGCACATAGGGTGCGCCATAGAGTTGCGGGTAATGCGCCATGCTATTGGCCATAAGTTCGCGGCCATTGCGCCCAATGCGTATTTGGCTGGCGCGTGGCAGAAATCCCCGCGCAACAATCATTTCATCAAGCCCCAATGCGCGCATGACATGCATGGCATTAGGGCTGATCTGTATGCCTGCGCCCACTTCGCTAATGCTATCCGAACGCTCTAATATAATGGCATCATGGCCGAAATGGTGTAGGCACAATGCAGCGGTTAAACCGCCAATCCCTGCGCCTGTTATAACCGCTTTCACCTGATTTGCGCCTCGTCTTTACTTAATCACTGCCACTTTATAACCGCATAAAGGTACGTATTTGCAACTTATCTATTGGCCTTATTGCCATTTACGTTTAGTTTGTGCGCAAATAGCATGCGGAAGGATAATCTGAAATGGTCCAAACCACAGTGAATGGCAAGCCGGTTACGCTGGATGTTGACCCTGCGACGCCAATTTTATGGGCGGTGCGCGAACAGCTGGATATGACAGGAACCAAATTTGGCTGCGGCATTGCGCAATGCGGGGCCTGTACGGTGCATCTTGATGGCAAGCCTGTGCGCAGTTGTTCGACGCCGGTATCTGCTGCTGATGGCAAGGCGATTACCACGGTTGAAGGCTTGGCCGCTGCGGACGGCACATTAAGCGCGCTGCAACAGGCATGGATTGATGTTCAGGTGCCGCAATGCGGCTATTGTCAATCGGGCCAGCTTATGACGGCAACGGCTTTGCTGCGCGATAATCCGCGCCCTAGCGATAGTGATATTGATGCAGCCATGCGCGGTAATGTCTGCCGCTGCGGCATGTATGGCCGCATTCGCAAGGCGATAAAAATCGCGGCTGGTATAGAACAGGCCGATGACGCGGATGCGCAAGGAGCAAGCGCATGAGCAAGACCTCTGCACCGGAAAAGAAAAAGGGAAAATGGAGCCGCCGGGCCTTTATTGGCGCTGGCCTGGTCACTGGCGGGGCGCTGGTAGTGGGTGTCGCCATCCGCTCTGGCAAGCCCAGTGCGCGATTGCAAAAACTGGTTGCCAATGGTGATGAAGAAGTTCTGATGAACAGCTTTGTGAAAATTGATGCCGATAATATCGTCACCGCCGTCGTGCCGCATGTCGAAATGGGGCAGGGCTCGCAAACCGTATTGGCGCAGATGCTGGCCGATGAGATGGATGCCAATTGGGAAGATGTACGCATATTGGAAGCGCCGGGCGATAGCGCCTATGTGTCGAAAGATATTGGCCGTGAATTTCGTATGCCCGACCTTAAAGTGCCAGAGATATTAGAGCCTACGCTGGACGGGGCATTGTTCCAGATTGCCAATATGATCGGCCTACAAATTACGGGCGGCAGTTTTTCCATTCGCGGCACAGGCCAGCGCGGTATGCGCACCGCCGGCGCAGCGGCACGGCAAATGCTGGTTGGCGCAGCAGCAGCTACATGGGGTGTGCCGGATAATGAAGTAAATATTAGCAATGGCATTATCAGCCATAAAGGCACCGGCAAAAGAGCGAAATTTGGAGCCTTTGCCAGTGCTGCAGCAGAGCAGCCGCTTCCGGCCCTGCCAAAGCTAAAAACGCCGGACCAGTTTGCCCTAATGGGTAAGCCGATTAAGCGGCATGATATTCCTGCGAAAGTGGATGGCAGCGCGATTTTTGGAATTGATGCCCAGATAGCCGGGCAGAAGCTAAGCTATGCCGCGGTTAAAGCGCCGCCTGTGGTGGGCGCAGCGATTACTGCCATTGATGCCGATGCAGCAAAAGAAATGCCGGGCGTTCAGCAGATTTTGAACATGGGTGATTTTGTGGCCGTTATTGCCAATGGCTATTGGCAGGCGCAGCAAGCGCTGAACACTATTGGCATGACCTATAGCGATACCGAAGGCGACACGCTGGATGCCGAGGCGGTGTTCGCACGCTATGCCAAAGCGCTTGATGAAGCAGGCGATAGCGGCGGCGATGTGGAAACCGAAAGCGGCGATGCCAATGCGAATTTTGCCAAAGCGGCTAAGAAAGTCTCCGCTGAATATCGCGCGCCATTTCTGGCCCATGCGACGATGGAGCCGCAAAATTGCACGGCATGGCTGCGACCCGATGGCATTTGCGAGGTTTATGCTGGCTCCCAATCCCCGCTAAAAGCACGGCAGGCCGCAGCCGATACGCTGGGCATAGACATGGAGCAGGTGCAATATAATAACACATATTTGGGCGGTGGTTTCGGGCGGCGCGCAGAAGTTGATAATGTCATTATGGCGGTGCGTATAGCCAAGGCAACCGGCTATCCGGTGAAGCTGATCTGGTCACGCGAAGAGGACACAGCGCAGGATTTTTATCGGCCATCAGCAACCAGCCGTTTTCAGGCAGGCATTGATGATAAGGGCGCAGTGATAAGCTGGAATAACATCCACACCCATTTATTTGATCCGCAAGAAGCGCCCCAAGTGCCTTATTATGATATTCCCAACAATATGGTGCGTAAGGTTGAGGTGCCAATGCATTTGCGCTTTGGCCCATGGCGCTCTGTTGACCATAGCCAACATGCCTTTTTCATTGAAAGTTTTATGGATGAGGTTGCGGCGCAGGCAGGGCAAGACCCGTATAAGCTGCGCCGTAAATTGCTGGCCAAGTCTCCGCGCCATGTTGCAGTGCTGGATAAGGCTGCGCAAATGGCTGGTTGGGGCCGCGCTTTGCCCAAAGGCAAGGGGCTGGGTATTGCCTTTGTCCCATCCTTTGGCTCGATAGTTGCAGAGGTTGCAGAGGTGGATTTAACCGGCACAAAACCGCGTGTTACCAAAGTCTGGTGCTGCGCTGATCCAGGCTATGCCATGAACCGTGATGGGTTTATCGCGCAGATGGAAAGCGGCATTATTTACGGCCTTACCGCCGCAATGTACGGCGAAATCACCTTGAAAAAGGGTGCTGTACAACAAAGCAATTTCCATGATTATAAGATGCTGCGCATGGATGAAGCGCCAGAGATATTTGTCGAGATAATCAATGGCGATGCAGAGCGTTTGGGCGGTGCAGGGGAGCCGGGATTGCCGCCCTTGGCTCCTGCCGTCACTAATGCAATTTATGCGGCAAGTGGCAAACGCATCCGCGAACTGCCATTGTCAAAGCATAAGCTGGTTTAGGATGTAGGTTATGACGAAGAGCATATTTGACAGACTTGCCCTTATCGGCCTCTCCTGCGCCGCGCTTAGTGCTTGTGGTTCTGAAAGCGCAGCCGATCCTGTAGAACAAATTGTTATTAGTAAGCCGGGCGAAGAAAAGGCGTTTGCTAGCGCGGCAAGCAGTGATGGCAATAGTCAAAGTGATATCATTGCGGCGGGGCAGGCGGCTTTCGCCATTTGCACCGGCTGTCATGTTGCTGAAAAAGGTGCTGCATCAACCGCTGGCC
>CAZAHS010000016.1:0-18511 GCA_964484855.1 uncultured Sphingomonadaceae bacterium
TGCGCCATTGTTTCAGTGACTTAGGTCTGCGCCGTTCGTTCTCCTTTACAGAGACTTGAATCAGCGCATGAACAATAAATCAATCGCTTAAATTGAGTTTCAGACCCTAAACTCCCTAAGTCGCTTAAAGATATTCATGAGGACTTAAGCCTGGCGATGAGGCTTTGGTTTCTTGGAACCAGTATGAAGCCGACCATATATTTGCGCGTGCGAAAGGTGGCGTTACCTCAATAGATAATGGTCAATTACTGTGTAAATTTCACAACCGTTTTAAGGGCGCTTCTTGAATTACCTTAAACTAAAAGGCCATCAAATCCATTAAGACCGAAAGGCCGCTGGAATCTGCCATATGCAAATCGAGAAGCAACGCCGCAATGGGCGCAGCAGATAAAGCTTTGCGCGCCCGTTCAGCAGAATTCGCCTCAACAATTTGCGCCTCCGGCCAGAAATGCCCCGCCGCATGCCTAAGCGCTGTACGGAATAGCGAGTGATCGTCGGCAATCAAAACCTACAGATCGTCGCTCCTCCACCCCTTAGCTTCACCCTTCTCTCCGCCCTTCGATCAGGCGATCAACCAGCGATGGGTCTGCCAATGTCGATGTGTCGCCGAGCGAGCCAAAATCATTCTCCGCTATTTTGCGCAAGATGCGCCGCATAATCTTGCCAGAGCGGGTCTTGGGCAGGCCATCGGTGAATTGGATATGGTCAGGCGTTGCGATGGGGCCAATCTCTGTGCGTATCTGCTTTTTCAGCGCGGCATAAAGTGTATCAGAGCCTTTTTGGCCAGCGTTCAAAGTCACATAGCAATAAATGCCTTGCCCTTTAATATCATGCGGAAAGCCGACCACTGCAGCCTCTGCAACCATCTCATGCAGCACCAGCGCACTTTCAACTTCGGCTGTTCCCATACGGTGGCCCGAGACATTGATAACATCATCCACGCGCCCGGTAATGCGGTAATAGCCATCGCTATCGCGCTTACAGCCATCGCCGGTGAAATATTTGCCTTTGTAGGTGCTGAAATAGGTTTGGATGAAACGTTCATGGTCACCATAGACGCTGCGCGCTTGACCGGGCCATGACACGGTGACGCACAGATTGCCTTCATTGGGTCCCTCAAGCGATGCACCATCATTGTCAACGAGTTCCAGTTGCACACCGAAAAAGGGTAAGCCCGCGGAACCCGGCTTCATATCATGCGCACCGGGAAATGTTGTCAGCATACAACCGCCGGTTTCAGTCTGCCACCATGTGTCCACAATCGGGCAGCGGCCCTCGCCAACCACATCATAATACCAGCGCCAGGCTTCGGGGTTGATCGGCTCTCCGACCGAACCCAGCAAGCGCAGCGAGGAGCGATCGCGGCTTGTTACAAAATCATCTCCTTCGCGCATCAAGGCGCGGATAGCGGTAGGCGCGGTGTAGAGAATATTGACCTTATGCTTTGCAACAATATCCCAAAAGCGGCCATGATCGGGATAATTGGGTACGCCTTCAAAAATAACTTGTGTCGCGCCATTTATCAGCGGCCCATAAACGATGTAAGAATGCCCTGTGACCCAGCCTATATCAGCGGTACACCAGAAGACTTCGCCCGGTTGATAGTCGAAAATATAGTGGAAAGTTGCGGCGGTCCAAACGCCATAGCCGCCGCTTGTGTGGAGGACGCCCTTGGGCTTGCCGGTCGATCCTGATGTATAGAGGATGAAGAGCGGGTCTTCGGCATCCATCTGCTCACATGCTATAGCTGTGCTGGATTTGATATCCGCAAAATGATGATCGCGTCCCTCTTGCATCGGCACATCGCTTCCGGTGTGGCTTACCACCAAAACACCGGCAATCCCATCAGTGCCGGAAAGTTGCAGCGCTGCATCGACATTGGCTTTGAGCGGGATTGGCTTTGATCCGCGCAAGCCTTGGTCGGCGGTTACCACAAAGCGGCTCATACAATCCTCAATCCGCCCTGCCAGCGCCTCGGGCGAGAAGCCGCCAAAGACGACCGAATGGATTGCACCCAGCCTTGCGCAAGCGAGCATGGCAGTAATACCTTCAACAATCATCGGCATGTAGATTGTTACCCTATCGCCTTTCGTTACGCCCATGGTTTTCAAGGCGTTGGCCATCTCGATGACTTCGCTATGGAGCTGAGAATAGGTCAGGGTGCGGCTAGGGGTATTTGGGTCATCGGGTTCAAAAATCAGGGCCGTCGCATCGCCGCGGCCTGCCTCAACATGGCGATCAACCGCATTGTAGCAAAGGTTCAACTTACCATCCGCAAACCATGCGATATTGGCAGGATCAAAGGACCAATCTGCGCCTTTTATCGGCTTGACGGCCCAATCCAAACGCTCTGCTTGCTGCAGCCAAAACCCGTCTGGGTCTGACACTGATTGCGCGTACATCTCTTCATATTGCGCGTCTGTGCAATTGGTGGTGTGGGCCGCTTTCGGTCTGGCAACAGTATCGGGCATGACAGCTCTCCTTCACTTTAAGCCGCAGCATATAGCATCGAATTCAATTTGTGTCTCAGACAAAGGTCGTGCGACTAACGGCTAGCTAGCGGCTTTACGCTTCGGGGTTTGACCACCCTTCAGGTCATTTCTGAAATCACGGCCACAGCAAAAATAGCGGGCGCTATAGCCATAGGCTTGCCCAAATGGCCCAGCAATAGTGATGCCATGGTGACGGCGCAAATAAAGCGAGGGCATTGCCGCCGGCCATATCCCCAAAGACCCAATGAGCAGCAGCTTTGATGCCATAGCTTTCGCATAGACGGCAAAATTCTGTCTGAGAATAGGGGGCGCTGCTGTTAAGAACTTGGTTTCTCACCATCGGCATGAAGCAATTTTAAAACTTATTGCGGCAAGGTGAGGATTTCAGTCCAGTATCTCGACAAGGTTTGCGCGATTTTGTTCATTTCGTCATTATTATCAGGCTTTTTTACATAGCCGCACGCCTGCCCCTCGTAGCAGGTGTTTACATCTTTATGTTGATCGGAGCTTGAGAACATTGTGACGGGGATATAATTTAATTCATCGCTATATTTCATCAATGACAATAGCTCTATACCCGACATTCCAGGCATATTTATATCTATCAAACATGCCTTTGGCGTTGGGCTATCAGCATAACTGCCGGATTTGTTAAGAAAGTCCAATGCGGATACAGCATCTTCACAAAAATGCAGATTCAACAATCCCCCCGCCTGTTCAAAAGCGATTTTTATAAGTTTGCGGTCGACAGGATCATCATCGACAACAAGAATATCAGGTTTTGGTGAGGTGCCGATTCTGTTCATGCAGACTTAGGAACATTCTGTACCAAATTAGTCAAGACGAACCTGCTGCCTGCAGAATATTCTGTGTCCAATTGCAATTGCGCATGGTGTAATTCTGCGATTCTGCGGCAAGTGGCAAGACCAAGCCCTAGGCCGCTATATTCCTTCTCACCGTGAAGCCGACGGAAAAGTTCAAAAATACGCTCGCTATATTCAGGATCAATGCCAATGCCATTATCGGCTATCGACACTTCGACAAGATCACCCGATTCATTAAAATCAATCAGGATTTGCGGGCTTTCTTTAGGTTTTTTATATTTGATGGCGTTGCTGATAAGGTTTTGGAAAAGCTGCGTTAAAAGGTCTAAATTGCCCCGAATATTGGGCAAATTGCTAATCTCAACCTGGGCATTTGCCTCTGATATTTCACTGCTGAGCAACTGCACAGCAGATTGCGCCGCGCCTTGCAAATCACATATTCCCATTTCAGGATGAACGCGCCCCATACGGGCATAATCCAAAAGACCCGTCACCATATTTGAAAGCGCCTTAGAGCTTTTGCTGATAATCTGGACATTTTCTTCAAGCTCTGCCGCGTTCATATCATCATGGCCGCTTTCCAGCATTTCGGCAAATTGCGATATATGCCGCAGCGGCGCGCGCAAATCATGCGCCACAGCAGAGGTGAATTGCTCCATTTCCCGGTTGGAAATAGCCAATTGCTGTGAACGGCTGCGCAGATCATCAAGCAATTTGACCTTTTCGATATTTTCAAAAACCCTTATAATCGCTTTGCGCTGTGTATCGGAGGTTTGGATAATTTCAGTGAAAATATCGGCCCGCGTGGTTTTGGTTGCGCCATCAAATATAATGACATCATTTTCCAGTTTCTTGTCATTTTGGGCAACAGCGGCAAAATAATCCTGCCAACGCTCATCGCTCCATTCAGCGGTTATCCGCGATATTTTCATCTCATTTGGCGCAAAATTTTCCTGCCTCATGCCGATACGCTGCATTGCTGTCGAATTGGCAAATTCTATCAAGCCTGTGGCCAAATCAACAATCAAAATGGCCAAAGAGGATTCGCGAGTTGCCACACTGATAAAGCGATCAGTCATCTCCATCTTCTTACCGTAATCAATGATGCGTGAGATATCTATGCCATCAACAACAAAGCCGATAATCTCATCCTCACCATCATAAACAGGCTTATAATGAACGGACAATAATGAGAGTTTTCCATTGATAACTGACTCGACAGTAAACTCTGTCTCCCCGCCTGCTTTGACGGATGCTATCCGGTCTTTTACGCGGGCATATAGGTCTGGCGGCAATACATCTTTTATGCACCGGCCGACAACGTCTTCCTCGGCTAAGCCAAATTGCTCACGATAGAGTTGGTTGGCATATTGATAGCGTTCATCATTATCAATAAATGCCTTGAAGGATTGCGACACAGACAAGGTCGCGTCCAATATAGCCTGTTGCTTGCGGGCAAGATTCTGGCTGCGGAAAATTTCATCAACATCATAAGCAGCCAAACGCCATTTGCCAGCTTCTGACTGTTTGACCACCGCCCGTACATAGCGAAATTCATCAACTTGCGCATTCCAAATGCGAAATATCAACTTGCCACCGCCTTCAGCCATCACTTTGGCGCGGCCTTGGGCCATTAATTCATGATCGTCAGGGTGAATATGGTCATATGATAGACGGTGCGGTAAAGCGAACTCATCCTTGCCGATATAGCCATCAAACCCAATTTGATTGATAACCGTCTCAAATTCAGCGTTTAATTCAATATAAAATGCCTTTGTTGTGCGCTGTATAGATTCTAACATGACGCGGGTATTGCGGACATCTTCCTCGGCATTGCGCAGCGCACTAATATCAATAAAAGCCAATACAGAACCAAAATTAAGCTGATCTGATACCGATCGTATAAGCCAGGCTGAGCCATCATCGCGCAGTGCCTCGGTCTCATGAACGGCGCTATCATCCTCGGTATTTAGGCGAACTTGTTCAGGGTTCATATCAGGAAATGGTGAGCGGAAATTTGTAAGTGGCCGGCCAATATCACTGTCTGTCAGATTGAACAATTCGCCAGTAAGGCCGGTATAACGGGTAATTCGGCCGCGATTATCCAAGAACAAGACACCAATATTGGTGGCATTGAGCAGCAGATCAAAATCATTTGTGAGGCGCGAGAGATCATCATTTTGGCGATGATATTCTGCATTGACCGAATAGAGCTCTTCATTAACCGAGCTTAATTCCTCATTGGTCGATTGCAGCTCTTCATTGGCCGACATAAGCTGTTCATTGGATGCCTGCAATTCTTCATTGGCGGTTTCAATTTCCTCAATTGTTGATTGCAGTGCCTCTCTTGTGCGGTCCAGATCTAGCTCTAATTCTTTGATCCGCGATTGCACCAGCGCATCGGAATTATAAGCGGGTATCGCCTCACCTTCTTTTGTCTCTTCATATTTGCTGCCATCAATAATGACGAGCAAATGCGGTGGCCTGTCATCATCTTTGTCAATCAGCGGCTTGATGGTAAGGTCAATGACCATGCCCGCTTTTGGAGTTTCCTCTAATTCGATGCGCGAAAAAGTAATCGGCTTGCGGTCATTGCTCGCCCGCTCCAATGCGGCAATCATGGGCGTGCGCATCGCAGGGTCAACCATATCGGTAATGTCAAGATTGGCAAGCCCTGTCGGTGTGCGCAAAAATTGCGGCGCTTCGCCAAAGCTGTGCAGCAATTCGCGGTCAACAGAGACCAGCAGGCTGGCCGGCGCATAATCCTCCAACATGGCGGCATAGGCGGGTTGCAGCTCAATCTCGCGGGATTTTAACGTGCGGCGCGGTCTTGCTGCCAATGTGCGAGAGATAGGATATAATTCGCGGGTTTTGGCAAGCGCGCTGTTATTGCTGCGCGATGATGTCCGCCGGAAGATACGGTTTCTGGCATCAATAAATTCAAAGGCTTCTCTTTGTCCGCCAACGGTTTCACTGGATCCCAAAAATAAAAATCCGCGCTCTCTCAAGCCAAAACCAAAGCCGCCCAAAATGCGCTGCTGTGCCTCAACCGAGAAATAGATTAGGATATTGCGGCACGACACCATGTCGAGTTTGGTAAATGGCGGATCGGAAAGCAGATCATGCGGTGCGAAGACGATCATTTTACGCAAGCCGGGAACAACCGTCCAGCGGCGATCAAGATCGCTTTTTATAAAATATTTATCGCGCAAATGCTTGGGCACGCTGCGCATCTGCTCTTCATCATATTCGCCTTTTCCAGCCTCTTGCAGATGCTTTTTGGAAATATCCGTTGCGAAAATCTGGACCTCTATTTTGAACGGCATATCCATTAATGCCTCGGCAAACAGCATAGCCAAAGAATAGGCTTCCTGCCCCGTTGCACAGCCGGGCGACCAAATGCGGATGGAGCGCTCCTCTTCATAAGCCACTTTGATAATCTCTGGGACGATCTGCTCACGAATGACTTCATAAGGGGCTTCATCACGGAAAAAATCGGTGACACCAATAAGCAAGGCTTGGCTCAGAGCCTCTGCCTCAGCCTCATCCTCGGCAACGCGCGCTGCATAAGTGTCCAGCGTTTTGATCCGCAAATCCATCATGCGCCGCTGCACACGGCGTTCAAAAGTCGAATGCTTATATTGCCGCGCATCAAGGTCAGAAGCGCCGACAACAGCATCAACAATCTGCTTCATTGCCGCATCATGATCGGACAGAATATTCGAGTTTTTCGAGATAGATGGCAGCAATAGACCATCAATAACGGTCTGCCCAAGCTGTTCAGGGGCTTCCACCGCATTAACGCAGCCTGTGGCAATGGCGGCCACAGGCATGGAATCAAACTTCGCGGTTTCCGGTGATTGTGCGCAGGTAAAGCCATCTGCGCCGCGCACTTCCAATATGCCTTTTGCGCCATCTGACCCAGAGCCCGACAAAACAACCGCGCCGCCCTTATCCTGCCAATGCCTGGCAATGGATTTAAACAATGTATCAATAGAGGTTGCAGCGCCCGTGGGGTCAACATCAGGGCGGGTCGAGACATTGAGCTTTGTCCCATCAACCTCAATAGTGGTTTTGGGCTGAATCACATAAACCGTATTCGCCTCTATCTCTATGCCGTGCCGCGCGGCCTTAACCTGCATACCGGTATGTCTGGCCAGCAATTCATCCAGCATCGACTTAAAATCGCGCGACAAATGCATCACCACAACAAAGGCGCAATCGGAATCTTGCGGTAAATGGTCAAAAAACTGCTCTAAAGCCTCCAGCCCGCCAGCCGAGGCACCCAGCCCCACTATGAATTTTGGTTTTGCAATCATCGCCTGCTCCTTTTGCCGGGGAATCATTTCACAAAATTGGTTGAGAAATGGCCAAGCAAGATAATTGCGGTAACAGCTTATCTTACGTAAGGATACACCATGAAATGCAGGCGGTGTAAAATTTTGCCGAACCGCACCAAAATATGCGCAAAGCCTTGCACCAAATTAAATATTTAAGTTATGTACCGTTAATACCGTTTAAGCGCTATATCGCACTTAGACGGGTAAAGGACGGGCATGATATGATTGGACATTTAATTGATGACGATGAATTGGATACAATCAGTGTCAAAAATATGGTTAAGGCTCAGAATAATCTGGCTATCACCAGCAGCAATTCATTAAAAGATTTGAATGAATGGACACGTGATGATGAAGTCGATTTTTTCCTATTAGATATTAACCGCCCCGATTCATCGTCTATGGAAAATGATTTAATAGAAATCCGGCGTTGGTCAAGCGCACCTGTAGTTTTTATTACTGGTGATAATGCTGATAACTATCGTGAAAGAGCGACATTAGCTGGGGCCGAAGGCGTCATTGAGAAAAACGGGCTATCGCTCGATTTGCTGCAACAAATGTTGTTCAATATCGTCGCGCGTTCACAAGCCTCACAAAAGACCATTCCTGTGCAAGCCATTGCTGCGCCGCCTAAAATTGACCATGAAGGCACAGTTTCTGCCAATAAATTCAGCCTTGCTCTTAGCTATTTGGAAACCAGCCTTGCCAGAACAGAGGATATTGATCTGTCGGCCGAAGCGGGCCAAGCTTTATTGCGGCCTATAAGGCAAGCAGCGGCCTCTCTAAAGTTTTATACACAGGCCGATCCGGATTTCCGGCGCGTCAAAGCTGTGCCAAAGATTATTCGTGAATTGCAAGCCGAAGCATTTGCCTTGGCCGCTAGCAAAGATGTTACAATCGCCATACAGCTCAGCAAAAGTGGCTTTATGAAATTGCCTTCACCCGCCATCGCGCAGGCAGGGCTAAAGCATCTTCTTGATGGCGTGATACAGGCATCAAGCAGCGGCGACACTGTCTCTTTCGTTGCGGCACCGGCTAATGATGGCATGGCGATCACGATTTCATCAAAAACCAAAATCATTAGTGACCTCACGCATATATTCTCAAAGCGCAGCCCGGTTTACCTGAAACAATATGCAGCGATGCAATCTATGAATTTGGCGGCCTTGCTGCTGAGACTGACCCCAGAGGATTTTGAGCTGGTTTCGCACGGTTCTGTACAGCGCATACGCATCAAGATTAAAGGGCAAATTGCTGCTTAACAGCAAGCAATAGGGCGCGTGCTCATCACCACAATTGCTATTACATGATGCCGCTCCGCTGATGTTGCACGCCTGTAAAGCACTGCGTTCAGTAAAGTACCAGGCCAGTCAATGCTTTTTGATATTATATATCATATCAAAAACACCCGCTTTATGATAATATAACATTAGCTTATACATGAAAAACTATATATTTATTGCTTTTTATAAAAAATTCTATATTTGGCGGATATCAAATTAATATATCGGGCGCACGATAAATACGCGATTATGTCTTATCTTTGCGTTTCTTATGGCCCAATATGTTATATAAAAAGGAATATAGAATGAAGAAATTGGCAATTTTGCTTGCTGGCGGGCTTATGGTGAGTGCCGCTGCGCAGGCGCATGAAGTGCTGCATCACGGGCATAATCACGCGCATGGCGTTGATTGTGGCCATGCGGCTATCGCGCATGATGGTCATGTGGATTATCTGCATGATGGCCATATGCACAGCGGCCATGACGGCCATGCAGATGAGCATGCTATAGCTATCTCCACAGCCAACCCTGCCTCAGAAGATTTAATTGCGCAGGTTGACCACACCCCGCACAAGCATGGCGGTGATGATGATGTGCATATGCGTGTACAGCATGGTGACCATGTCGACTTTATTCATGATGGTGAATTGCATTTTGACCATGATGGCCATGTCGACAGTCACGGCAAAGTGACCCTGATCCCATCATAAGATAATGGCTGCAAAGCTATTACCCTGCGGTTAAATCGCGCAAGGGCGAACAAAAAAGGCTCGGCATATGCTGGGCCTTTTGTCGTTACTGCCTAGGGCCCTGACCTCAGCGCACATGCCGCTTCCCATATACCCAATTAACGCTTGGCGAAGTCATCCACCATTTCGGCCAGCACGGCGATGCAGTCATCGGCCAGCCTTTTGCAGCGTTCCGGGCTCCATGCCTGATCTGGGTCGGGCAGGTCGCGATTATCTTTATAGGGCATTTCCAGCGTCATGCCGACACAGCCATGGCTGGCCGTGAAGCGCTCTGCCACTTGGTTGGTGGACAGCGTCATATTCGCTTTGCCCGGCGCGGCTATAGGATAGCCCAATTGCGTCTGGAAATCGGGGGTGCGCGCTGACAATGTGTTGCGGTAGCGATTATACAGCGCGCCCTGCCGCTCGGTCCAAGAGGGAATGCCCTCAAAACCGGCGATAAAGGCAGCGGGAATAGCCTCATCACCGTGGACATCCATGGCAAAGGCACAGCCTGTTTCATCCATGCGATTGCGTACACACAGCACTTCGGGGCTACGCTCCAAAGTGGGTTCATGCCATTCGCGGTTGAGATTAACGCCGGCAAAATTGGTGCGCAAATGGCCGCGGCGGCTGCCATCAGGGTTCATATTGGGCACCACATAGATGCGGCATTTCTGGCGCAGCAAACGTGCATGGGGATCGGCAGGGTCAGTCAGCTTTTCCAGCGCGCCCTCCATCCACCATTCGGCCTGTGTTTCACCCGGATGCTGCCGCCCATAGAGCCAGACCGGCATATCCCCCTCACCCATCACCAAGCAATCAATAGGCTGCCCCTCCAGGCTATGACCCAAACATTCATGAGTTACGCCGGGCGATAATGCGGTTTCGGCGACCAGATCATGATGCCGCTCCATTGAATAAGGCGCAAAATAGGCAAACCATGCAATGCCCGATAGCGAGGCATAGCGGATGGTCAGCGTGCCGCTGGATTTGTCATAGCTGGTTTCAGCCATTTGCCAAAATTCGCGGTCCTCACTCACTCGCGCCTGATAATCGGGCCAGCCCAGCGGATAGGCGGATTCCTCCAGCCCATCTATCTTCAGGATAATTTCCTGATTGGGCTTAGCTGCCAGCCGGAAATGGAACCATTGAAAAAAATCTGACTGCCGGTCCTTATTAATGGTCAGGCGCGCCATATTGCCATCAATGGCAGTGACGGTGATGTTGCCGGCGTCAAAGGCCGCGTTAATATCTGTAATCATGGTGCTGTGATAGTCTTACCAGACTCGCCTGGAAAGCCGCTAAATAATGCGCGGGCCAAAATCGGCGCAAAAAATTCGGGATCGGTTGCTCTGGTACCAATTTGGGCCTGCTGAATGGCGCGGCCTTCCCATATTGCTTTTTGCGAGCTTGCATCGGATAGGCTGACATCAAGCCTATAGGTCAGCACATCGCTGCGCGGCCCGCCAAATGGAATATTAAGGCCAACGCCAACAGAACGGCCAAATGCGCCGGTTGGGCCGCCTGCCGATACAAAAGCATCCTTGTCCGTTGCCGGATCGATGATGCGATAGGCCAGCCGTGCCGTTTGCGCCGCGCTTAACCGATCATCGACAATGGTATAGCCCAAAGCGGCCAATTCGCGCGATAAAGCAGCAGAAAAAGCGCGATAGGCAGAGCTGCCCTGCTGCTCTGCATTAACTGCAATAATGGCTATACTGCCCTTACCAACGCTGTCGAGACGGTCCGCTGCATGAAAACGTGTCACCTCCACCGCAGGATCGACCGCCGCATTGCGGGGCGGGCCGCCAAAGCTGGTTGTGCACCCTGCCAATAGCAGAGGCGCCAGAACAAGCAGACTATATTTCATAAAAATACTCTTATCGAAGGGGCAATTGGATTAAGATCAAGATCTATTAAATAGTCCCTGAACCTATAATTACAGGCTATTTAACTTCAAAACTTTCGCCCGATTCACCAGGAAAGTTTGTAAACATCGCATTGACAAGCTTGGCCGCAAAAGCGCGCGTTCCTGCTTCCGGACTGCCTTGCTTGGCCTCGCCCGATGCTTGCCCTTCCCATAAGCGTGTGCGGTCTGCCACCTGCTCAATCGTTATGCGCATATCTGCAAAAACACGCTCGGACGATCCGCCGCCCAGATTAAGGCCGATACCGCCGCCCAATCCCGTGCGGAAGCCACCTGTTCCGCCGCCAACGCCAACGCTTACTGGGCCGCGGCCATTGCCAACCGTTCGGGACTGGCTGCTATAATCCACCATGGCCAATTGGTCCGGGGAATCGCTGGCCGCTACTATGGTATAGCCCTGCGCGGCCAATGCACTTTCCACTGCCTGCGCATAAACACGAAATTCCAAATCACCGCCAGTAAAACGCTCTGAAGGCACAACCGCAATACGCTGGGATGTAGCAGCGGCTGCATTTTCAATGGCGTGGAAACGGCGCACCTCTGTAGGGCCAACAGGGGTAACACATCCGCTAAGCAGAAGCGCGATCAGCATTGAGAGCGCCCCATATAAAGGGGGTTTATGTGAGGGGAAAGAATTGGGCATAATCGGCATCCTTAATTGCTTTGCCCAATGGGTATAAAGCAAAAGCAGAATGTTGCCAAACGGCATGCTGTAACAATTTTGCCTGCGCATCTGCCAATATGCCGAATTTTAAGGCCGAATTTTAAGAATGTGCAGATATATCCGTGTTAGGCTAAGGAAAACGCCTAAAGGCCGAATTAAGACATAGATATTGAAGCAGGATAAAGACCCAAATGACAGATAAGACAATATTGGTAACTGGCGGTGCAGGCTATATTGGCAGCCATGCCGTATTGGCGCTGAAAGATGCAGGACAGCCGGTCGCCGTGATTGACAATCTGGTCACAGGCTTTCGCTGGGCAGTGCCGGATGATATACCCTTTTACGAGGGTGATATTGCCGATAGTGATTTGCTGGCGCGGATTATTACAGAACAGAATATCGGCGCGATCATGCATTTTGCTGGCTCTGTTGTGGTGCCGGAATCGGTGAGCGATCCGCTAAAATATTATCATAATAATACGGTGCGCAGCCGCAGCCTGATTGAAAGCGCGGTCAAAGGCGGGGTTGCGCATTTCATCTTTTCTTCCACTGCGGCCACTTATGGCATTCCTGAAACCAGCCCTGTACGTGAAGATGCCCCGCAGCGGCCGATCAACCCCTATGGCACATCAAAGCTGATGACAGAGATGATGCTGCGCGATGTCGCGGCGGCCCATCCGATGAATTTCTGCGCCTTGCGCTATTTCAACGTCGCCGGCGCAGACCCTAAAGGCCGTTCCGGCCAATCAACTACGGGCGCAACACATCTTATCAAAGTGGCGGTGGAAGCCGCATTGGGCAAACGCGATAGCGTGGGCGTGTTTGGCACCGATTTTGACACGCCCGATGGCACCGGCGTGCGCGATTATATACATGTCAGCGATCTGGCAGCGGCGCATGTTATCGCGTTGGAACAGCTTATGGCCAATCCAAGTGAAAGCCATTTCCTCAATTGCGGCTATGGGCGCGGATATTCGGTGCTGGAGGTGCTGGACGCCGTGGACCGCGTGACCAACAACCCCATCACCCGCAATTTGCAAGGGCGCCGCGCAGGTGATCCTGATGCGCTGATCTCAGAAAATGCCGCCATTAAGGCGCGTTTTGGCTGGCAGCCGGCGCTGGATGATCTGGACACCATCGTCACCCACGCACTGAATTGGGAGCGTGAGCTGGAAAGCCGTGGCGAAGCAGGCTAATCGCCAGCAGAAGTGCTTGACTTTGATGGGCCTGACCCGTAATTGCCGCCCTTCACTATTTATGACAGACAGAATCGTTACCGGACGACTTCCGGCAAGGTGCTGTTTGTGACTGTAAAAGGCCAAAGACATGAAGATTCGCAACTCTTTGAAATCGCTGAAAGGCCGTCACCGCGATAACCGCGTTATCCGTCGTCGTGGCCGCACCTATGTAATTAACAAAACAAACCGTCGTTTTAAGGCGCGTCAGGGTTAATCCTGCCGCATCTTGGAAACGCTAAAGAGCCGCCCCTTTATCCGGGCGGTTTTTTATTGCCTGTATAACAGGTATGAAGGGGCAGATAAGCCATGACCAAAATCACCAATGTTATCTTTGATGTCGGCAATGTTCTCTATCAATGGGATATTCGCAATCTTTATGCAAAGCTGATTGATGATCCGGCGCGGCTGGACTGGTTTGTGGGCAATGTGGTGACGCCTGAATGGCATTATCAGCATGATGAGGGCCGTGCTCTTGCGCCGATGGTTGCCGAGTTAATTGCTAAATGGCCAGATGAACGCGCTTTAATAGAGGCCTATGTGCCGCGCTGGCTGGAAACTATTCCAGGGCCAGTGCCCGGATCATTGGACATTGCCAAGGCACTGCACAGCAATGACGTACCGCTTTACGGCATTACCAATTTTGGCACTGAATTTTGGGATATGTTCCGCCCGACAGCACCGATATTCGATTATTTTCAGGATATTATCGTCTCTGGCACTGAAAAGCTGGTCAAGCCTGATCCTGCTATTTACCGGCTGGCGCAGCAGCGCTTTGGCATAAAGCCGCAAAGCGCTATTTTTATTGATGATAGGCTGGATAATGTGGAAAGCGCACGCGACTGCGGCTTTCATGCGCACCAATTTGTGGATGCCCCTACACTGAAAGCCGAATTGGCCGCGCTTAATCTGCTTTAGGGTCAGGCGCTAAAATGAATATTGCTTACGCATCATCCTCTCCCTCTATAACCGCAATCATGGGCGTAGTGCGCGGCAGGCTTTGAAAGTCCTGCTGCTCATCGGCGGGTACTGGTGCGCGCGCAATCACCCTTAACATGCCAAAAATAGCGCCAAATAGTGCAACCGCGCCAATAATGATGAACAACCCCTTTGGGCCAAAAAGGCTAAGGCCCAAAGACCCAGCCATCGGCCCGGCCATGGCCCCTAAAGAATATATCAGCACCAGCCCGCTGCTAGCGCCAACCCGTTCATCTTCCTCAACATGGTCGTTCATATGTGCAACGCATAAGGGGTAGAGCGCGAAGGAGAAGCCGCCAAATAGGCCGCCCATAGCGATTACGCCATATGCCGATAATGGAGCCAATATGATAATAAGACTGATGACCGCCACGATGAAAAAACAGCCAATAATGACTTTGCGGCGATCAAACCGGTCCGAGAGCATGCCCAGCGGATATTGCATTGCTACACCGCCCGCAATCACACAGGCATTAAACAGCGCAACTTGCGATAAAGGCAGGCCGATACGCTGCACATAAACCGCCCCGACCGCATAAAATGCGCCCAGCATGATGCCTGTCATCAATGTGCCGGCAATACCCAATGGGGATGCAGCATATAATTTGGGTACAGAAAATGAGGCAAATTTCTCAATTTCCGGCTGTGCCATCTTGGTCAGCAGCACTGGCAACAGCGCGATAGACAATATGATTGCGGACAATATGAACGGCAAATTAGGTTCATTTTCGCCCAGGTTCAGCAGGAACTGCCCCGCCGCCTGCCCCGCATAAAGCGCGATCATATAAATAGCCAATATGACGCTGCGATTGGTAGGCGTTGCCTGCTTGTTTAACCAGCTTTCAAGGCAGACATAAACACCGGCCATCACGCAGCCATCAAGAAAGCGCAAAATAATCCACAACGTCACGCTATCTGTAAGGGTGTATATCAGGCTGGATGCGGAATACATGGTTACAAAGGCCGCAAAGGCGCGAATATGCCCTACCTCTGCAATAACCTTATTAAAGCGCATGGAACCCAGCATTAAGCCGCTAAAATAGCTGGTGGCCGCAAGCCCTATAACCAGTGAAGGCGCATTTGCCTGCTCCAGCCGCACAGCGATTAAGGTCGATAAAAAGCCGCTGCCCACCATCAGCATGAAAATGGCAAGTAATAATGTGCGTATAGATGCAATAGATACCGACATAATTATCGCCTTTAACAGCTAAATTACGCAATAAAAGCAAATAAGATAGGCAGCTTTATTTATATAGATAAGCCATTGTATAGTCACCGATTTTGCACTGTAAAATGGCCTGCAATCGCGTTTAGGCTTAGGCCCTAATCATCATAGCCTTTTAGCTCATCACCCGTCAGGCGCACAATATGCACCACATTGGTGGAACCTGGCGTACCAAAAGGCACACCCGCCATGATGATACAGCGATCCCCTTTACCTGCAAAATTATAGCGCAGCGCCATGCGTTTGCCCTTGGCAACCATCTCTTCAAAGCTGCCAATATCTTTGGTCACCACCGGATGCGCGCCCCATAATAGGCCAATGCGGCGGCCCGTTTCCATAGATGGCGTCAGCACCAATACCGGCACAGAAGGCCGCTCACGCGTGACGCGCCGCGCGGTTGAGCCAGACATTGTGAAGCACACTATAGAGGATACTGCGACAGTCTGCGCGATGCTGGCAGAAGCCGCAGCCAAGGCATCGGCGGTTGTTTCATCCGGCAGGGTTTCGGTAAAATGCACCCGCGCGCCGTAGCCCGGATCATTCTCTACCTGCACTGCGATACGGTCCATGATCGATACGGCCTCAACCGGCCAATCGCCCGCCGCCGTTTCCGCCGATAGCATGACCGCATCCGCGCCATCATAAACGGCTGTTGCCACATCGGAAACTTCCGCACGCGTCGGCGTGGGTGATGAAATCATCGATTCCAGCATTTGCGTTGCCACCACCACCGGCTTGCCCGAACGGCGCGCCGCCGCGACAATATTTTTCTGCATGGGCGGCACTTGTTCCGGGGCCATTTCAACACCCAAATCACCGCGCGCGACCATGACCGCGTCAGACAATTCCAAAATCTCATCCAGCCGGTCAACTGCACTCGGCTTTTCAATCTTGGCTATCAACGCAGCCCTACCGCCGATAAGGCTGCGCGCCTCGGCCACATCTTCGGGGCGCTGCACAAAGCTCAGCGCAATCCAGTCCGCGCCATGCTCCAGCGCAAAACTTAAATCCGCACGGTCTTTTTTGGTAAGCGCGGCCAATGGCACCACGGCATCGGGCACATTCACGCCCTTACGATCAGAAATGCGCCCGCCCACTTCGGCGCTGGTCAAAATACGGTCTTTTTCTGCCTTCAATACGCGCAGGCGCAATTTGCCATCATCGACCAGCAGCCGGTCGCCCTTTTCCAATATGCCAAAAAGTTCAGGATGCGGCAGAAATACCCGCGTTTCATCGCCCAGAGTCTCATCACGGTCCAATGTGAAATGGCTGCCATGGCGGATCAGCGCTTCACCGCCCTTAAACTGGCCGACCCGCAATTTTGGCCCCTGCAAATCGCACAAAATGGTGATGGGCCGTTTAACCCGCTTTTCCAGCTTACGAATGGCCGCAATGGTTTGGGCATGGGTTTCATGCTCCCCATGGCTCATATTCACACGGAAAGCATCAGCCCCACCGCGATACAGCGCTTCAATCATATCAGACGTGTTGCTGGCCGGGCCAAGTGTTGCCAATATCTTGACCTTGCGCGCACGGTGGCCCGCACGCTGTTTCATCACAGCCATAAAATATTTCCCCAAAAATCAGATTTGCCACATGTTAAGGCACAGGTTTGACAGCTATATGACAATGTTGTGCTATCAAAGGCAACGCTCTTTCACAGCTATAACCGTCTTTGAACAGAAAAATTTTATGAAGCCCGAATATCTTGGCAATACCATATCGCTGTTGAAAGCCGTAAGAGCGCCATTGTGAGAATCACTACGCCGCACCTATAGCAAGCACAAAGCCGGATATGGCGCATTTACCAAATGGAGAATTTATGAGCGAAGGCAATGTAGCAGCAGATCAATTGCGTCTTTTTATTGAGCGTGTTGAGCGTCTTGAAGAAGAGAAAAAGGGCATCGCTGATGATATTCGCGATGTTTATGCCGAAGCAAAAGCCATGGGCTATGACCCGAAAATCATGCGGCAAATTGTCCGTCTTCGCAAAATGGAAACGCATGACCGGCAGGAAATGGAAGCCATTTTGGACACCTATAAATCCGCACTGGGCTTAGCGTAAAATATTTGGCGTGACGCTATTTTTCTGTATCCTGTACCAATAATCCAGCAGGCATAGGGAGACAGGCCATGTACAAGAAACTCATCATCAGCACCACGCCAACATTGCAGGGCTATAAGGTGAAAGAATATCTCAATGTCGTGACGGGCGAAGTGATTGTGGGCGCCAATTTGTTCCGCGATTTATTTGCCAATATCCGCGACATCGTGGGCGGGCGCTCAGGATCTTATGAAAATGTGCTGGAGCGCGCGCGTGGTGAAGCCTTGTCCGAAATACAGGACCGTGCTGCCGATATGGGCGCCAATGCGGTTATTGGCATTGATCTGGATTATGAGGTGATCGGCCAGAGCGGTTCGATGCTGATGGTTTCAGCCAGCGGAACAGCGGTAATTGTCGAGCGCGAGACCTGATATTTTGGCCTGCTCCTAAGCCCCCCAGAAAATGAAACTGGCTGCTAACAATTGCAGGGCGCGGTTTTTGACGCTAATGCACGGCCATATCGCAACCGACATATATTATAGAAGTAAGAGATTATGGCAGGCCATTCCAAATTTAAGAACATCATGCACCGCAAGGGCGCGCAGGATAAAAAGCGCTCTAACCTGTTTTCAAAACTCAGCCGCGAAATTACCGTGGCCGCGAAAATGGGCATGCCCGATCCGGACATGAACCCGCGCCTGCGTGTTGCGGTTAATGCCGCCAAAGCGCAGTCCATGCCCAAGGATAATATCCAGCGGGCCATTGATA
>CAZAHS010000017.1:0-1335 GCA_964484855.1 uncultured Sphingomonadaceae bacterium
GATGATGACCTGCATTTAACGCGGGAGGGCGGGCATAGCCATAGGCGCATTGTGCATGTTGATGATGCAACGGGCTGGGCAGTGCAGGATGCGCTGGAGCGGGCGGCACGCGCCAACCCCAATATCACCATGCTGCCCGATATGGTGGCGGTCGATCTAATTGTGGACCGCCATTTGGTGCAGCCAATAGGTGAGAGCCGTGTCTGGGGCTGTTATGCGCTGAACCGGCAGACCGGCCATGTTGAGACAATCACCGCGCCTGCCACCATTTTGGCCACTGGCGGCGCAGGGCGCACTTATTTATTCTCCACATCGCCGCGCGGCGCAACGGGTGATGGCATCGCCATGGCATGGCGCGCGGGCGCGCGGGTCAGCAATATGGAGATGATGCAATTCCACCCCACTTGCCTGTATAATTTGGAGGTGAAAAACTTCCTAATTACTGAGGCTGTGCGCGGTGAAGGCGGCCATCTGCTCATCCCCGCCAAGGAAAAAGGCGCGCCCGGTTACCGCTTCATGGGTGATTTTGATGAACGTATGGAGCTGGCCCCGCGCGATATTGTGGCGCGCGCCATTGACCATGAGATTAAGCGGTTGGGTCTGGATTATGTCCATCTGGATATCAGCCACAAGCCAGCGGAATTTGTGAAGGGGCATTTCCCCACCATTTATGAAAAATTGCTGGGGCTGGGTATTGATATTACCAAAGAGCCGATCCCGGTTGTGCCTGCGCAGCATTATACCTGCGGGGGTGTGTTGATTGACCTGAAAGGCCGCACCGAATTGCCAGGGCTTTATGCTGCGGGTGAGGTGAGTGAATCGGGCCTGCACGGCGCTAACCGTCTGGCATCAAACAGCTTGCTGGAATGTTTTGTATTTGGCGATGCGGCGGCCAATGACATTATGGAGCATTGGGATGATAGCCCAGCGCCGCCGCCGGTTCAGCCATGGGATGAGAGCCGCGTCACCGATTCTGATGAAGAGGTGGTGGTGCAGCATAATTGGCGCGAAATCCGCCGCTTCATGTGGGATTATGTTGGCATTGTGCGCACCACAAAAAGGCTGGAGCGCGCGCAAAACCGCGTTGAGATGCTGGCCGGAGAGGTTGAGGATTATTACGGCAATTTCCGCGTTACGGCCGACCTTATTGAGCTGCGCAATCTGATTGAGGTGGCAGGGCTAATTGTCCGTTCGGCGCTAGAACGTAAGGAAAGCCGCGGCCTGCATTATACCACCGATTATCCTGATCTGCTGGCGGATGCTATAGATACGGTGCTTGGCCCTGAAAAAACCGGTTAATTCTGTCTGCCAGATTTTCAAATAACAATATTGAGC
>CAZAHS010000017.1:1435-17436 GCA_964484855.1 uncultured Sphingomonadaceae bacterium
GTTAATTATATTGGCCAATTTAGCATTTTGTTAAGCCTGTTTGTTTATATCCCAAAAATGTACCGAATAATTCGGTGCGCTTTCCTCCCTTCAGGTTTATACCTGCCCTTGGGGGCACTTCTGAGGAGGTGCCCCCAAATTTTTAGACGCGGGCACTTCTGAGGAGGTGCCCCCAAATTTTGTCTAGGCTTACTCGCATTTACAGACGGCCATATTGAAGCAGTTGCGTGCTTGACGGGCTTTGTTTAGGGGGCAAGTCATGACACATAGTGAAAATGATACAGATATAGGCGCAGCGACTGATGGCGCTCCTGATATAGCAAAGGGCAAGGGGCGCAGTGCCGTTGTCCTGCTATCGGGTGGGCTGGATTCTATGGTGTGCGCTGCTCTGGCTAAAGAGCAAGGTTTTCGTGTCTTTGCATTAACCATTGATTATAACCAACGCCACCGCGTTGAAATAGAGGCGGCGAAAAACATCGTCGCGCATTTGGGGCTGGAGCGGCATATTATCCTGCCGCTAGACCTGCGCCAATTTGGCGGTTCGGCGCTGACGGCGGACATAGATGTGCCCAAGACCGGCCTGGGCGATGATATTCCCGTTACCTATGTGCCTGCGCGCAATTTGGTGTTTTTGTCGCTGACGCTTGCATGGGCAGAGGCAGTGGAGGCAAAGGACATATTTATCGGGGTTAATGCGCTGGATTATTCCGGCTATCCCGATTGCCGACCCGAATTTATCAGCAGCTTTGCGCAGCTTGCCGATTTGGCAACCAAAGCGGGCGATCAGGATGATGGCGCGGGGCAGCATTTTGCGATCAACACACCGCTGCAATATCTTACCAAAGCGCAAATTGCCGCAGAGGCCGCGCGGCTTGGTCTTGATCCAGCGATGAGCTGGTCATGCTATGACCCGACAGAAGAGGGCATGGCCTGCGGATTGTGCGATTCATGCCGCCTGCGCAAACAGGGTTTTGCTGATGCGGGCGTGCGCGACACTACCCAATATGCGGCCTGATAGACTCTATTGCGGACGTTTATAGACGCCGTATTTACGCGCGTTTAGGCAGGGTTTTGCAATCATAGCTTTTACACGCCGGTATCTGCATTATCTGGTCCCGTTGGTGCAGCAGGGCCAGTTCGCGGAGTGGCGCGCGGCCTCGTGCCCTGCCCTGTATTTGGCCCTGTATTTGGCCCTGTGCGAGGGCGTATCACAGTATCGCCTTCACTGCTCTGTGCATCTGTAGCTGGCGCATCTTGCTGCGCATCATCGGCGGCAGGCGCGTCTGTGGCTGCTGGGGCGGGCGCAGTATTTTCCGCATTATCAAATTCATCGACTGTAATCATTTCATCCGATGTGCTGCCTTCCAGCACGTCAATATCGCCCAGAACAGTCTCGGTCACTTCACTTTCTGGCGCAGCGGTTTCCCCGCACGCGCTGAGCAGCAAGAAACCAGTTAAAACTGCGCAAATGCGTATTTCAGAACCCGTTTTTATCATATTCTCGGCCCATCCCCTAATGACGGCATATAGTCTTTAACCCGTGCTTATTGCTGAAGTGTGCGCAAAAATCCATCGCAACGTGCTTGCAATGCTGAATCAAATTGCGCCATCGTAATATTCAAGCCCAGATCATGCAGGCTGGTGACCGGATATTCGGCTATGCCGCACGGCACAATACCGGCAAAATGGGAAAGATCAGGCGCTATATTGATCGCAAAGCCGTGCATGGTCACCCATTTGCGCACTCTTATGCCTATGGCGCCTATTTTGGCCTCTTGCCCGGTGCGGGTTTTTGTCCATATGCCAACGCGCCCTTCCGCGCGCCATGCCGCAACGCCCAAATCGGCCAGCGTATCAATCAGCCAGCCCTCCAGGCTATGTACAAAATGGCGCACATCGCGCCCGCGCTGGTTTAGATCGAGCATCAGATAGCCAACACGCTGGCCCGGCCCGTGATAGGTATAGCGCCCGCCGCGCCCCGTTTCATAAACCGGAAATTGCGAGGATAGCAATTCAGCCGTATCTGCGCTGGTGCCAGCGGTGTAAAGCGGCGGATGCTCCAATAGCCAGATAAGCTCCTGCGCGCCGCCCGATTGAATAGCCTTATTGCGCGCTTCCATAGCGGCAAAGGCTTCGGGATAAGCGCTATAACCCTGCGATATTTGCCATATTGGCGGCGCGTGAATAATTATCTGGTCAACATCTGACATGTTGATAATATAGCCGCATATTAAGGAAAACAAAATCGATTATCAGTGAATGACTATTGATTTTATCAAGGGGGAAATATGAACGCCGATCTGAATATGAGCAGCGCTTTTGAGCGTGCACGGGAACTGTTTACAAATAATCTACAATTGCTGTTGGCCGTGGCCGGTGTATTTTTCGTGATACCGCAGCTTGTGCTCGGCTTTATATCCGGCAGTGCTGATGGCCTGCCACCGGGCTTAGAAGGATTGGAAGATTTTGAAAAAATCGGCCAGGTTTTTCAGGATTTCTATCTTGATAACATCATATGGTTTTTGCTTTCGATGGTCGCAACTTTTGTTGGCACTATAACAGTATTTGTTATCTTGCTGGATAAAAGCCGCCCAACAGTTGGTCAGGCGATCGGTATCGCAGTTTCGCTGTTAATCGTATATTTTATAATGTCGCTATTAACTGGTTTTGCCACCCTGTTAGGTCTTTTGCTGTTCATTATACCCGGTATCTATGTCAGCATTAAATTAACGCTTGCACCGGCTATCATGGTGGCAGAGAAAAACACCAATCCAATTGAAGCGATGAAGGCATCTTGGGCTTTAACAAAGGGCAATTCTCTGCGGATATTCTTTTACCTGCTGATTATTGGCATCGTGCTGTTTGTCATTTCCTTGTTGGTTGGCGGCATTTCCGGGCTGCTGGGTGATACTATTGGCTTGGTTGTTAGCGCTTTGTTCACTGGCCTAATTACTGCATTTAATTTGGCCGTTATTGCAGGCATTTATCAGGAATTGCGCGGCCCGATGACAGAGGATCTTACCGAAACATTTGGCTAAATATGTCATAGCACCGTCAAGCACGTACGGTTGAGGAAGATAGGATGCCAAATTTTCAATTAAGCGCGGCCTTTAGGGCGAGCATGGACCAACTGCGTGAGGGCGGTCTGGCCAGTGTGTTTCTGGCATTAATATCGCTTATGACCTGCATTGCGTTGATCGTCATTCTGTCCTTTGGTTTTTTTGGCGGCATTGATATGTTTGATGCCTCACAAACCGGGATTGGCGATGAGTTGGGCGCGGTCGCCATATTGGCCTTTACGGTCTTTGTCGGCATAGCCTATTGTGCAGGGACAATGGCCATTTTCCGCCATGCCGTTGATGGTTACCGCGCTGATTTTGTCACCAGTCTGGGTTATGGCTGGAAGGCATCTTTGCCAGTGCTTGGCGTGATGTTCCTGCTCTATCTGCTCTTTGCCCTATTGATAATGATTATCGTATTTGTGTCTGCCGCTTTAATGGGCGGCGGCTTAGACAGCGGTATTTTTGATGCGCTTGCAACGTCAGATTTTGGCGTCGGCATGATAGCATTGGCCATCATCTTATATTTGCTGCTGTTCATTATTGTCGGCTTATTCATTCCCGCGCGTCTGGGTCTGGCCGGGCCTATTATGGCGGCGCATCAACGGCTCAATCCGTTTTGGGCTATGGGCCAGTCTTGGGCGATGACACGCGGCAATAGTTTTAAGCTTATGGGGTATTTGTTACTTATCGTTCTGGCCTGGATTATATTATATGCTCTGGTGGGGTTTCTTAATGTAACGCTTGTCTCGTCAGGATTTTATTATGCCGATTTTATCACCAGCTATCCCTTTTTGCTGGCCTATATGATCCTGTATAATTTCATCATTACAGGCATATATTACCAGCTTTCCGGAGGTGCATTGATTGGTTCGGAGCAAATTGACGAAGTATTTGGTTAAAGGCCGTATTTGCTAAAGCGGCGGAATGCTATAATGCGATTATTGTTCTGATTTGCCGTCAAGCAAAGGTATTTGCGGGGCGCTGTCCATCGGCAAAAGGCCGCTCAAGCGCGGATCAGGATATATTTCTGTCTCTTGCGCATAGGGCATGAAACCGTTTTTGCGGTAAAAGGGCATGGCTGCCGGATGGTCTAATGTGCAGGTTTTTAGCCATACCCGCTCAATTGCCGCTAAGGTTTTTAATCCTGCCCAGCTTAGCATCAGGCTATGCGCCATCAGCCATTTACCAAAGCCTTTGCCGTTCAAGCTGGACACCAGACCCAGATAGGCGATTTCGCATGCGCCTGGAGTGCGGAAATCCAGCTCCAACATCCCTGCGCTTTCGCCCTTGCGATCCTCTATAATGAACAGCGCGATATGCGGGTCGGCAAGTATCCGCTCTATCTCATCATCGCTCTGGCATAGTCTGCCAAACCACAGCCAAGGTGCGCCGACTAGCCGGAATAGCGTCTGATAGTCTTTGGCGCTGATATTTGCTGCCTTGCGGATGGTCAGCGGCGCACTGGGCAAGGGCGCAGGGCGCGGCTTTTGTGTCATCTGCAAATGGGTAATAATAGACGCGATATGACCGGGCGGCACCGGTTCTTTACGGTCAACAGGATTGGCGATAGGCATAAGCGCTGATTATTCTGGATGGCGGGAAATACGCCCGCTATTCCCACACGGCCAAAGGCGGCAGGCTCATCAATATGGCATCCACATTGCCGCCGGTTTTTAGCCCAAATGTTGTGCCGCGATCATAAACCAGATTAAATTCGGCATAGCGGCCGCGATAGATAAGCTGTTGGCGCTTATCCTCATCGTTAAAACTCTCATCCATGCGGCGGCGCACCAATGCGGGGAAGATATCCAGAAAGGCTTTTCCTACATCCTGCGTAAAGGCAAGGTTACGCTCAAAAGCTGCGTCTGAATCGCACTCCAAATGGTCATAAAAAATGCCGCCCACGCCGCGATGCACTTTGCGGTGCGGAATATAGAAATAGTCATCGGCCCATTTTTTATATTTGGGGTAATAATTTGGATCATGCGCATCACAAGCGCTTTTCATACGGGCATGAAAATCAGCCGTATCCTCATCACGCGGCAAGGGCGGATTTAAATCCGCGCCGCCGCCAAACCATGCTTTTTGGGTAATCAGGAAGCGCGTATTCATATGCACAGCGGGAACCTGCGGATTGGCCATATGCGCGACCAGCGAAATGCCGGTGGCAAAAAATCGCGGATCATCAGCAGCGCCATTAATTTGTTTGGCAAATTCCTCACTAAAACGGCCTTCAACGGTGGAGACATTCACACCGGCTTTTTCAAAAACCTTGCCTTTAATCAGGCCCTGCACACCGCCGCCGCCATGGCTGCCATCCTCTTCGGTCCGGTCCCATGGCGTGTATTGAAAGCTCGCATCGCTGCCAGCTTCTTTTTCTATAGCCTCAAAAGATGCGCAAATCTGGTCGCGAAGACTTTCAAACCATGTGCGGGCGGCCAGCTTCTGCTCTTTCCATTCGGGCATAATATCTCTTTCATCGGCAAAATTAGCGGCAGGCAATTGGACTATAGATGCTCTATATCCTATCCCCGACTTTCTACCTGACAACTAATCTTGTCACATATCTGCGTCAACCAAATGATTGGCAATATGGGCAAATGCATCAGATGCTTATAGCAGATTAAATGCCGGTCTGCCGCAAGCCCTCGCCTAAGGCAATGGCGGCTGCCACAGCGACATTGAGAGAGCGCGGACCGGCCTGCATGGGGATGGTTATGCCAGCAGATACTTGCTGCGCTACATGGCCGGGCACACCGGCGCTTTCTGACCCCATAAGCAAAATGTCATTTGCTCTAAAGCGGAAGTTATAAAGCGAATCCTGCGCCTTGCTGCTGAGCAATATTATTCGCGAATCCTGGGCGTGAAGGTCTTTAAATGTGTCCCAATCACGGTGCCGCAATATATCGGCATGGTCATCATAATCCATTAATGCGCGTTTTAACTGCCGGTCACCAAGCGGAAAACCGCATGGCTCTATAATGTCTGTACCCGCTCCAAAACAGGCGCACATGCGAATAATTGTACCGGTATTTCCAGCAATATCAGGCTGATAAAGGGCGACCCGCAATGTTTTTTCCTTGTTATGGAACTTTATATCGTTATCCGCGCTTATAGTCTTGCATATTATTGTTGCAAAGCCTGTTGGCATTTGGATCATTTTCGGTTTATCAGGCGCGCGTTTGAAAGAATGCGCCATGCACAGATTGCAACTGACATATTGCGTCAGAGCATTATATAGCACTGATATGACGTTATGGCGTGTGAACAGTTTTATAGTGAACAGGATTATATCGGGTAGGTTATGACTGATCAGATTGTTACAGATGGCGGCGAAGCTGCTACAGAAAATGGTGAAGACGGTGTACGCCGCCGCGATTTTATACATATCGCTGCATTAAGCGTAGCCGGTGTTGGTGCCGCAGCAACAGTATATCCTCTGGTGTCGCAAATGGCGCCGGCTGCTGATGTGCTTGCTCTTGCATCTGTTGAGGTGGATGTTTCCGCTATTCAGCCTGGCCAAGCGATTAAAACAACATGGCGCAAACGCCCTGTTTTTATTCGCAATTTGACACCGGAAGAAATTGCCAAAGCCAAAAATGATGATAGCTCAGAGATGCGCGACCCGCAGACTTTGGCAGATCGCACCGTTGGCGGCAAAGAAAATTGGTTGGTCACATTGGGTGTTTGCACCCATTTGGGCTGTATCCCGCTTGGCGCGGCTGCTGGTGAAGTTAAGGGCGAGTTTGATGGATATTTCTGTCCTTGCCATGGTTCGCATTACGATGTTGCAGGCCGCATCCGTAAAGGCCCCGCGCCATCAAATTTAGAAGTTCCTGAATTTTCATTCCTGTCTGACACAGTCATCAAAATCGGTTGAGGTAAGAGAAAATGAGTTTTCCTTGGGCAAAAGAATATCAGCCAAAAAATGGCTTTACACAGTGGATGGACGATCGTCTGCCGCTTCCACGTTTGGTATATAATGCAGTGGGCGCAGGCTATCCTGTACCGCGCAACCTAAATTATTTCTGGAATTTCGGCGTATTGGCCGGTTTCTTTCTGGTCGTGCAGATTGTTACCGGCATCGTTATGGCAATGCATTATGCAGCCAATGTCGATGTTGCGTTTGAATCGATTGAGCGCGCCGTGCGTGATGTAAATTATGGCTGGTTGATGCGTTATGCGCACGCCAATGGCGCCAGCTTCTTCTTCATCGTGGTCTATATCCATATGGGCCGCGGACTATATTTTAGCTCGTATAAAGCGCCGCGCGAGATGATTTGGCTGCTTGGTCTGGTTATTTTCCTGCTGATGATGGCAACAGCCTTTATGGGCTATGTGCTGCCATGGGGGCAAATGAGCTTCTGGGGTGCGCAGGTGATTACTGGCCTGTTCTCCGCTATTCCGCTGGTGGGTGAGACATTGCAGCAATGGTTGCTTGGTGGTTTTGCGCCAGATAATGCCGCGCTGAACCGTTTCTTCTCGCTCCATTATCTGCTGCCATTTGTGATTGCCGGTGTTATCATCCTGCATATCTGGGCGCTGCATATTCCCGGGTCATCTAACCCCACGGGCGTTGAGGTGAAGAGCGAGAGCGACACCGTGCCATTCCACCCATATTACACATCGAAAGATGGTTTTGGTCTGGCCGTTATCCTGATTATCTTTGCTGCGGTTATCGCTTTTGCGCCAAATGCATTGGGCCACCCAGACAATTATATTGAGGCTAACCCGCTTTCGACACCGGCGCACATTGTGCCTGAATGGTATTTCTTGCCATTTTACGCCATCTTGCGGGCCTTCACTGTCGATCTGGGTATTCCGTTCACTGACATTGTTATCATCCCTGCAAAATTGCTGGGTGTGCTTGCAATGTTTGGCTCGATCTTGCTGCTGTTCTTCCTGCCATGGTTGGATAAATCGCCAGTACGTTCAGGCAATTATCGCCCTGTGTTCAAAATCTTCTTCTGGGTTTTGGTTGCAGATATGATCTTGTTGACCTTTTTGGGCGGCGCGCCTGCTGCAGAGCCTTATGTGATGCTTAGCCAATTGGCTTCGGCCTATTACTTCGCACACTTCCTGCTCATCCTGCCGCTTATATCGGCAATGGAAACACCAAAGCCGCTGCCAAATTCCATTTCGGAAGCGGTGCTTGGCAAGAAATCTGGTACTGGTGGTGATACATCATCCGCACCGGGCTTTGTTCCGCAGCCTGCCGAATAATATTGGTCTGATCAGAAAAGAGAATTTTTCATGGTACGTTTAATCTCCACTTTGGTTGGCCTGTTCTTTGTTGGCATGCTGGTGGTTTCTTTTGGCACCGGCGCGGTGACCTTCTTGACCACAGAGCAAGTCGAAACGGCTGAGCATAAATATCATAAAGATCCAGAGGCGTATTCCTTTGCGTCAGATGGTGCTTTGGGCAAATTTGATGAAGCGCAATTACAGCGCGGTCTTAAAGTATTTCAGGAAGTGTGCGCAGCTTGCCACTCTATGAAATATCTTAGTTTCCGTAACTTTGCGGCTCTGGGTTATGATGAAGACCAGATCAAAAATCTGGCGGCCAATTGGCCCGTTCCGCAGCCTATGCTTAACCCAGATACAGGCGAAGCCGATACTCGGCCCAACCTGCCTGCGGATAGCCTGCCTACGCCGTTCCCGAACGAAGTAGCCGCGCGCGCAGCGAACAATAATGCCTTGCCACCAGATTTGTCATTGATGACAAAAGCGCGTCCAGGCGGAGCTGAATATGTGCGCTCCTTGTTGCTGGGCTATCAGGAGCCTTCGGAAGAATTACTGAAAGAATTTCCTGCCTCTGCGCCTGGCGATGGTTTGTATCACAACCCATGGTTTGCAAATTTGAATTTGGCCATGTCACAGCCTTTGGTTATTCCTGACCAAGTCACCTATGATGATGGAACAGAAGCAACGGTTGACCAAATGGCCACTGATGTTGCTGCTTTCTTGATCTGGACTGCAGAGCCGAAGTTGGAAGAACGCCGTCAAACCGGCTGGGCAATTCTTGCATTCCTGCTTATCGCTGCTGTCTTATCCTATCTGTCCTATAAACAGATTTGGGCTGATAAGAAAAAAGGCTGATAATTGCTGATGCAGGAGCGCGCCGGCCTGAATGAATGATAGGCGATGGTGCGCACTGTGCCGGACTTCCCCATGCGGGGATTCAGTTTCGCGATATCACTATATTAATTTTTCAATGGCCGGGGCTTGTCCTCGGCCATTGCGCATTTGGCTGAGATTGCCGGGCAGCAAAGTCCGCAGCTTATTACCGCTATGGAAGGCGCGAGGCTTTATCTTTGGCGCTGCCGTTGCCGCGCAATTGGGTATTGGTTTTTTGCCTATGCGCAAACCAGCCAAGCTTCCTGTGCAAACGATCGGTGTTGATTATGAACTGGAATATGGCGCGGATAGGCTGGAAATAGACCCTGGCGAGGTTATGCCCGATATGCCCATTGCCATTATTGATGACCTCATCGCAACCGGCGGAACGGCACTGGTAACAGTGCAATTGCTGCGCAGTGCGGGTGCGACAGTTACCGATGCATTATTTGCGATTGATCTGCCTGATCTGGGCGGCGCGGCAAAATTGCGCGATGCTGGTGTAATGTTCACGCTTTGATGGACTTTGCCGGCGATTAGAATACGCGGTAAAAACCGCACTCTTTATAAAAGCTTGGAGCGGGTAAGGGGAATCGAACCCCTCTAGCTAGCTTGGAAGGCTAGAGCATTACCACTATGCTATACCCGCATCGCGTTATATGGCGCGCGCTGTCATTGCCAGCTTGTCCGCTGCAGGTCAATATTTTTTGATTGTGCTTGAGATAGCGCTTTAGCGCGCAATGCGGCGAATATGGCTGCAAATATTGCGCTTAAGTGAACGCCCCTTGGCTTTTGATACATTTTGCGACACTTTGGCACGCTAGGCGCGATATATTTGCGACAATAGCCGCCTAAAACAGTTGCAGAAGCCGCGGCGACCTCCTCCTTCTCCCCTTGAAATGTCGCGGCTTCACATAGTTTTGAAAAGGATGAAATATGAAAAAGAAAACCATTATATTATCGCTGGCCACCGGTGTTTCGCTGATTGTTGCAGGCACAGCCATTGCGCAAAAAGGCCCGGGCCGCGCTGACGCAAATGGCGATGGTGTCGTTACCAAGGAAGAGGTTTTGGCCTCTGTTAAAACGCGTTTCGCCAGAATGGACGCCAATGGCGACGGGCTTGTGAATAGCGCTGACCGTTCGGTCAAAGCTGATCAGCGTTTTGCCAAGATAGACAGTGATGGCAATGGCGAAATCACGCTGGAAGAAATGGAAGCCGCGCGCGCCGAACGCACAGCCAAGCGCTTTGCACGCATTGATGCCGATAATAGCGGCACCATTAGCAAGCAGGAAATGGATGCCGCAAAAGAGCGGCGCGGCGGCAAAAATCGCGGCCCGCATGCGGGCAGAAAAGGCGGCGGCCCTGATGGCGCAAAAGGGCGCGGTGGTCGTGGTGGACGCGGCTTGGCCCGTGCGGACACCAATGGCGATAATGCAGTCAGCTATGCCGAAATGGAAGCACAGGCATTAAAGCGTTTTGAACGCACAGATGCGAATAGCGATGGCCGGATTACCGCTGAAGAGCGCAAGGCGGCGCGTGACAAGCGCGGTCAAGGTCGCCGTGGCGGTCGTGGTGGCGGGGCTGGCTAAGGGTAAGGCTAGCTAAAGGCCAAAAAATTAAAGCAAAACGCTTATTGGCAGAGAGGCGATGTGCTGCGGCGCATTGCCTCTTGCTCTTGCTCTTTATCTTTATCTTTCTTGGCCCTGATCCTAGGATATACGCATGAGCGATACCCCGCATATTTTGCTTGTTGATGATGATGACGATCTGCGCGATTCTGTCAGTGAATATCTGTCCGCGCAGGGCTTTTGTGTCAGCACGGCAGAAAACGCTGCAATTGCCCGCAATATGGTGCGCACTGACCAATATGATCTGGCGCTGCTCGATATTATGATGCCCGGTGAAGATGGATTAAGCCTGTGCCGTTTTTTGGCTGAGCAGGGCGCTATGCCCGTCATCATGCTGACCGCGCGGGGCGATGCGACCGACCGGATTATCGGCTTGGAAATTGGCGCGGATGATTATCTGCCCAAGCCGTTTGACCCGCGTGAACTGGTGGCGCGGATAAAGACCGTGTTGCGCCGTTTTAACCGCGATGGCGCTATGGTCGATCATGGGCGGGTGAACGGTTATATCTTTGATGGCTGGGTGCTGGACGTCGGCAAAAGGCGGCTATCTGATCCGCAGGACGTGAATGTCCCTATTACATCTGCAGAATTTAAGCTGCTCGACATATTGGCCCAGCGTCCGCATCAGGTGATGAGCCGTGACCAGTTGCTCGATCATGTCCATGGCCGCGAAGCCAATTTGTTCGACCGCGCTATTGATAATCTGGTCAGCCGTTTGCGCAAAAAGATGGAGCAGGATGTGCGCCAGCCCGATCTGCTGCAAACAGTGCGCGGCGGCGGTTATATGCTGGCGGCGCAGGTGCGCATTTTGGAGGGTGAAGAACGGCCATGAAAGCGCTGCTGTCCCGTTTTTGGCCCGGTAGCCTGACCGCGCGTTTGTTCGTTGCGGTTGCTATCACTTTGCTGGTTACGCAGAGTTTTAACGCCTTTTTGCTGTATCGCGGGCAAACAGAGCAGCGCACGGCCATGCTGACCAACGCATTGACGGTAAGAATGGTGCGCGGGGTTGACCGGTTGGATAATTTGGAGCGCGCAGGGCTAGACCCCGCTGCACCCTTTGCGCAGCGGCGGCGTGATGGCCAAAGAAGGGGCGGCCTAAGGCGCGAGGGGCGTGGACAAGAGAGGCAGGGACAAGAGAGGCGGGGGCCAGAGAGACGGGGAAGAAGCGGCCTTGATTATGATGATAATAATCCTGTGGGCGCAGATTGGCAAAGGCTGGCCGATGTTGAAAGCCGCCTCTCATCGCTTTTGGCCGGCTATAATGTCATCGCAGATCAGGTGATTGTGGCCCGCGATCCGCGCCCGCCAATCCTGCCGCTGAACAGGTTGACGACATCAAATGACGAGCTGGCCGATATGATGATTATAGGCGCTATAAAACTACAAAATGGCAAATGGCTATCGGTGCGCATGCCTGCGCCGCCGGGCGAACGGGGCATTAGGGGGTGGCTGATATTCCAGACCATCACATTATACCTCATCCTGCTGGGCGTAATTTTCTATATTACGCGCACATTGTCGCGCCCGCTCAATCGGCTAAATACCGCTATGGGCGATTTTACCAATAACCAGAATATTGCGCACGTGCCGGAAAAAGGGCCGGAGGATGTTGCCGCGCTGACTCGTAATTTCAATATCATGGCAGAGCGTATCGGTACGATGCTGGATGAAAAAGATATTATGCTGGGCGCAATAGGCCATGATTTGAAAACGCCCTTATCTGCGCTGCGGGTGCGGGTTGAATCGGTTAAAGATGATAAATTACGCAGCAAGATGGTGGCCAGCATTGAAGATCTGCACCAGTCGCTTGACGAGATATTGCTGCTCGCGCGGGTTGGGCGCGGTCAAGAAGAGGCCGAGACTGTTAATATCGGCGCGCTCATTGATACCATAGCTGAGGAATTTGCGCAGCTTGATAAGCCGGTCGCATTAGAGGCTATACCGCGCATTGTTGGTGAGGTTTATGTAACATGGCTGCGCCGCGCGATCCGCAATCTGACCAGCAATGCTGTGCGCTATGGCGGCGGTGCGCGGATTAGTCTGACAGCAAATAGCGATGATGCGGCTAACCAAATAGATGGCGGCACTATCACTATCTTTGTCGATGATGATGGCCCAGGCATTGCCGAGCAGGAGCTGGACAATATCTTCACGCCTTTTTACCGGCTCGAAAAATCGCGTAATAGCCAGACCGGCGGCGCGGGTTTGGGCCTTACGCTGGCGCGGGCTATCGCCGAAAAGCATGGCGGCAATGTCACGCTGCACAATCGTTATGATGCGGCGGGTGATATTATGGGCCTACGTGCTGCATTCACCTTTCCGCGCAAACAGGCTCCATAAATATAAGCATAAGAGCGCATTATGGCAGCGGAGCCTATGGTTTAGGTCTTTGGTCAGTTCATAGGGGTATTTGGTCTTTATATTTACCCCGCTGCATGTCACATAGAGCCACATGAAAGCGCCCTTTAATATTGACGATTTGCCGACCGGCTTGGCCGAGCAAGTGGAGCCGCTGGTGCTGCGCGTGTTGGCGGGTAATCCATCGCCTTATACCTATTCGGGCACGCAAACCTATGTTGTGGGCGGCGCGGCGGATTGCGCAATTATTGACCCTGGCCCTGCCGAGCCTGACCATATTGATGCTATTATTGCCGCAGTTGCGGGGCGCGATATTGTCTCCATCACCTGCACCCATACCCACCGCGATCATTCGCCAGCCGCTATCCCGTTGGCGCAGCGCACGGGCGCACTGATTATCGGCTGCGCGGCTCTGGTGATTGATGATGATGGCCCGCGCGCCGATGAAGCCTTTGACGTGACCTATAAGCCGGACCGGATTTTGCATGATGGCGAGACGATCAGCGGGCAGGGCTGGACCCTGCAAGCGGTCACGACGCCTGGCCATACCAGCAACCATATCTGCTATGCGCTAATGGAAAGCGGGGCGATGTTTACTGGCGATCATGTCATGGGCTGGTCAACCAGTGTTATTTCCCCGCCCGATGGCGATATGGCCGATTATATGGCGTCCATGCAAAAAGTGCATGACCGCAGTGACCGCATCTATTACCCCGCCCATGGCGCGCCAGTGGAAAAGCCGCAGCAATTGGTGCGCGGCATGATGGGCCACCGCAAACAGCGCGAGCGGCAGATTTTGAAGCAGCTTGAAAATGGCCCGCGCAGCATAATGGCAATGGTGCCAGATATGTATAAAGGCACGGACCCCCGGCTTTATGGCGCAGCGGGGCGCTCTGTATTGGCGCATCTGATCGACCTTAAAAACCGGGCGCAGGTGCATGAAGATGGCGATCTTTGGTCGCTGGCAAAGGGGTAATATGATGGGCTTTTCATCCATAATGGCATTGCTGCCAGCATTTGCTCTGGCATTTGCGCCAGCACCAGCGCCCCAATCTAATATCACACAGCAAGTGGAGCCGATGCGCGTCACGCCCCAAGAGCTGATGGCATTTTCTCAATGCCATGGCGCGGTTGATGGTATGGCGGCAAATGTTGCGGCCGTTATTACAGATTACCCTGAAACAGTACCGATTGACGTTCTGGAGATGCAGGCAGAACTGGGCGAGCTTGCGGAGCTGCTAGAGACAGTGAACAAACGCGTTAGCGCTGACGAGCAGATGCATTTTCCTACATATCGGCAAACCGAGCAGGCCGCTATGCGCTATAAAGATGCTTTTGCCGCGCACCGCGAGCCGCCGCAATCCATCACAACCATTATCGCTTATGTTGATGGCAGTCTGGCCAATCTGGATGATCTTTGTGAGGATCCGGTGGAGCGCTTGATCTTCCGCTATTTCCCCAAAGGCTATCCCCGCCAAATTGAGTGATGGCAGCTATGTGCATAAGCGCTATATAAGATAATGAAGAGACAATGTGCGGGCCAATATGGCCAGCGCGATGAGGAGAATACACCATGACTGCCCAAAGCCGCGAGAGCCTGAACGGCGTTGATATTGTCGCAGAAATTAAGCGCCTGCGCAAAGAGCGTAATGCGGTTATATTGGCGCATTATTATCAGCGGCCCGAATTGCAGGATATTGCCGATTTTGTGGGCGATAGCCTTGAATTATCGCGCAAGGCAGCGGAGACGGACGCGGATGTTATTGCCTTTTGCGGGGTGAAATTTATGGCAGAAACCGCCAAAATCCTCTCGCCGCAAAAGACCGTGGTGCTGCCTGATCTGGATGCCGGATGCAGCTTGGAAGATAGTTGTCCGCCCGATAAGTTTGCCGCTTTCCGCGCCGCCAATCCTGACCATATTGCGCTCACCTATATTAATTGCTCGACCGAGGTTAAGGCGCTGAGTGATATCATTGTCACATCGTCGAGCGCAGAGAAAATCCTCAGCCAAATCCCCGAAGATCAGCCGATAATCTTTGGCCCGGATAAGCATTTGGGCGGCTATTTGGCGCGCAAGACTGGGCGCGATATGCTGTTATGGCCGGGCGTGTGCATCGTGCATGAAAAATTTAGTGAAACAGAGCTGTTAAAGCTGATGGCAGAACATCCCGATGCACCGGTTGCCGCGCACCCTGAATGTCCGGCGCATATTGTCGATCATGCTGATATGGTCGGTTCCACCAGCGCGATTTTGAAATTTGCCAAAGAAACAGACGCGCAAACCGTCATCATCGCCACCGAACCGCATATCATCCACCAGATGGAAAAGGCGGTGCCGGAAAAAACCTTTATCGGTGCGCCCGGCGCAGACGGCAACTGTAATTGCAATATCTGCCCCTATATGGCGCTCAACACCATGGAGAAACTCTATATCGCGCTGCGCGATCTGGAACCCAAAATCGAGATGGACGAAACATTGCGGCTAAAGGCCAAAAAGTCGCTGGACCGTATGATGGAAATGAGCGCAGGTACAGTCGGCCAAGGCGATTTAGGGCCAAAGGATTTGGCGCATAAGGGGTGAGCCATGAAGTGGGTGGGCAGAATTGCATTATATTTTGCAACGGCACTACTTTTTGCCAATCTTTGGAACATATATCGGATTAACAGAGCGATCGAAGCTGGAGCCCTTAAACATTCAACTGTTTGCTTATTTGAAAACGACCTAAGGTTTAAGGACCCAGACAAGGCGCCTGATAAGTTTGTAAATCTGATATTAACGCGCGAAATCCAAAATTTTCAAGGGCAGCGATTGAGATCTACTTGGCACCATTTCAA
>CAZAHS010000017.1:17446-18047 GCA_964484855.1 uncultured Sphingomonadaceae bacterium
TCCCCGCGTGCGCGGGGATGACGATTGATAGGGTGGCGCCCTAGCAAAGTACCGCCGTCACCCCCGCGCAGGCGGGGGTCCAGAGTTATTGTGCGCTATCCGGGCAATCACTCTCATTTGTTATAATCATCAAACAGATCACGCCATTGCGGGTTATGCTCCTCGATCAGGCGTAACTTCCAAGCGCGTTTCCACTTCTTCATCGCTTTTTCACGGGCAATGGCTTCCAATGCGCTGGGGTATTCCTCCACATGCATCAACATTGATACCCCGTGACGCGCAGTATAAGCCGAACCGCGCCCTTCGCGGTGCGCCTTCATGCGCGCAGCCAGATTGCTGGTCATGCCAATATAGGTCGTGCCATTTCGCTGATTGGCCAAGATATAGACGTGAAATAGCTTGCTCATCGTAGAAAGTTGCCAGCTCTTAAGGCTTTTATCCCAAAGCCTCAAGCCGCACTTGCAATCCGTCTTTGGGTTGCGGGATGGGCCAATATTGGAATTCTGGGTCATAGCCTGGTTCAACCACGATGCGGTTGCTGGTCAAGATTTCGTGCATCAAAATCTTGATCTGCATATAGGCAAAATGCAGGCCGATGCAC
>CAZAHS010000018.1:0-17834 GCA_964484855.1 uncultured Sphingomonadaceae bacterium
TGACGATATCATTACTGGTGACTCAAACGACAATGTTCTAAACGGCAATGGCGGTGATGATACGCTCCTAGGCGGCGGCGGAAACGATACACTTATCGGCGGCGCAGGTGATGACTTCATTCAAGGTGGCGGCGGAAACGACATCACCGATGGCGGCGAAGGCATTGATACAGTCAGCTTTGCAGATATCGGTGTTGGCGTTGATGTTGATCTGGCTGCTGAATCAGCACAATATGTTGTTGGTGAAAACCAAATTGTTGACAGCGTTGTGAACTTCGAAAATGTTGTCGGCACATCAAATGACGACAATATTGTTGGCGATGCACAAGACAATGTTTTGACCGGCGGTCTGGGCAATGACAGCATCGATGGCGGTTCAGGTATTGATACGGCTGACTTCTCTGATCTGAATGTAGAGGTCACTGTTGTTCTTGATGAAAATGGTGACGGAACTGCTACCCGCATCAACGAACTGGGTGAAACCGAAGTCGATACGTTGACCAGCATTGAGGAAGTCATTTTCTCAGAAGCAGGCGGCACGTTGAACGGTGAACCGGTGATGCAGATGGTTGAAGTCATGGACAACATGGAATCATCAGTATTCTCTTCGCTTGATACGCAAGAGCCGGCATCTGAAGCAGATTCATCTGTATTCTCGACATTATCGTCGGAAAATACGGCATTGCCTGCTCAGGTTGATCCATCAACCATCTTTGAAGCAGACAGCTTTGAAGCAGATAATGATCTGGCAGCAGAAGATGCTGGTGCCGCTGCGGATGCAGCAGCCGCTCAGTCTGCAATTGATGCCTTGATTGCTGGCTAAAATTTAATTCGCAGGTGCAATCTTTTGGGTCGTACCTGCGAATAACTATCCATAAAGTCTTGCCACATTCGGCGCTAAAAAAAGCCGGATGTGGCAAGCGCTTATAAGGAACATAAGATCATGGCCTCAAACGACCTCGCCAACCCATCCGAAGCACCACGTCAAAAGTCTGTGGCTGCATGGTTTAAAGATATGCACCGGCTGATGCCCGGCTATCTCAACCAGTTTTTGATCTTCACCTTTGTCAGCAATGTGCTGATGCTGGTTTCTCCCTTATATATGCTCCAAATCTATGACCGTATCCTGACTTCAGGCTCGGTTGATACTTTAATCTGGCTTTCTTTGATCGCTATATTTTTGATGGGCATTTTCGCTGCATCAGAAATGGCCCGCCGCAGATTATGCGCGTTGGCAGCGGAAGAAATTGAAACAAAAATGTCTCACCAGATATTCCGTCAATTTGATGAACAGGTCACTGGCGGCGGCAAATTACCACAAAATCTTATGGTGCTCAGTCGTTTGCGCAGCCTGTTCCAAAATCAGTTAATTTTGCCCTTTTTCGATATTCCATTTGCCCCATTATTTCTGATTATTCTTTTTATCATTCATCCGGTTATTGGCGCTCTTGGCTTGATTGGCGGTGCGGTATTGCTGGGCCTTGCCATTTTTGCAGAGCAAAAGACACGCGATGTAGTGCAGGCATCTGCAACAGTCAGCAGCCAAGCATTTGAACTGGCATCCGGCCTTAATCGCCAGCGCTCTGCCATTGTTGCCATGGGGCTTGCGCATAATGCGCGCACCAAATGGCGCAATGCCAAACAGGCTGCGCGAGAGCTAAACCTAAAAGCCGGTGCGCAGGAAGGCGCCTTTGCCTCTGCGGCCAAATCCGGCAGGCAGATGCTGCAAATTCTTATCCTGGGCACAGGCGCAGCCTTGGCGATTGCGCAAGAAATCTCTCCTGGTGCCATTGTTGCTGGCTCCATCATCATGGCGCGCGCCCTTGCCCCCGTTGACCAGATTACCGGCAGTTGGCGGGCAATTGCGCAGGCGCGCAATGCCTGGGAAGAGCTGGCAGGCCTTAACAAAACCGAGGAGCCGCAACAATATACGCCGCTGCCACGCCCTGCTGCTGAGCTTAAAATTGATCGGCTTGTTGTCGCGACACCGGGCGCAGATACACCGGTTATTCATCCTTTCGGCATCGCATTTGGTGCAGGTGAATTTGTTGCCCTTATCGGCCCCAATGGCTCTGGTAAGACCAGTTTGCTGCAAACTGTTGCAGGGGCATGGCCTGTATTGTCCGGCTCGGTCGCTTTGGGCGGACGCAGCATCCATGCTTGGCCAAGTGAAGACCGCGGCCAATATATAGGTTATGTGCCGCAGGATGTAGAGCTTTTGCCCGGTACGGTTAGAGAGAATATCAGCCGCATGACCGAAGCAGAGCCTGAAAAGGTTATCGCAGCGGCAAAAGCTGCCGGTGCTCATGATATGATCCTTGCCCTGAAAGCGGGTTATGAAACTGTTATTGGCGGTTCGGGCGGTGATAGGCTCTCTGCTGGCCAGCGTCAGCTTATCGGCGTGGCGCGCGCATTATTTGGTGAACCTGTATTATTGTTGCTCGATGAGCCGACAGCCAATCTAGACCCGCAAGCCGCTGAGAAGCTGATTGCATCAATATGCCGTTTAAGGGACGCAGGTTCTATAGTTTTGGCAGCAACCCATGATGCTAAGCTGATCGAAGAGACATCCAATATATTGGCCATAAAAAATGGTGGCGTTTCTATTGCCGCGACGGATCAATATCTCAAAGCTACCGGCACTTCAAAAGCGCCTATTTCTATAAAAACCCCGATTTCTAAAAATAAACATGCCCCTAAGAAAGGAGCAGCCCGGTGACCGCTATTACCGAAGGACAGCCAATGGCGTCCGATGCTTTACCCAAGCCTTCATCTGACAAACTTGTCCGCAGCATGGTTATAGTTTGCATGATCGGCCTTGGCACATTTCTTTTCTGGGGCAGTTTTGCGCCTTTGGAAGAGGGCGTTGCTGCCAATGGTCAGATTGTTGTCGATGGCGATAAACAGGTTATCCAGCATCTTGAAGGCGGCATTGTGGAAAGCATTGCCGTGCGTGACGGGCAATTTGTACGCAAAGGCCAGACTCTTTTGGTTTTGCAACGTACGGCCCCGCTGGCATCGCGCGATCTTGTGGTGCAGGAATATGCAGCGCTTGCCGCATCTGTTGAGCGTATGCGCGCATTACAGACAGGCCAAAAGTCGCTGGCATTCGCCGCGCTGGATGATCTCGACCTAGGCGATGCCGAACGGTTGGACATTATGCGCCGTGAGGAAGAATTGTTCCAGCAGCAACGTGCTTCACTTGGCGCTGATATTACAGTGCTACGCTCGCGCCGCGCCGCTGCGGTGAAAACCCAGCAGGCACGCGCCGGACAGATTGGCATTGCGCGCAAAGGTCTAAATTCTGCACAGCAGGAATTAAATGTTATAAAATCCATGTTTGCCCAGCAATTGGCGCGGCGCGATCAAGTGAACGCTGCTGAACGTCTGGTGGCCAGCTTTGAAGCCGATATTGCGCGTCTTGCCGGTGAGCAGCAAGAAGCGCGCGCCACCGAACAGGATCTGGCGGCGCAAATCGCGCAGGCAGATGCCAGCTTTAACCAAGATAATGGCGCAGCACTTTTGGAAGCCAGCGCGCAGCTTTTGTCTGCGGAAGAGCGTTTGCAGGCCGCGCAAGATGTACTGGATCGCGCTGTTATCAAAGCGCCGGTTGATGGTGAAATACTCAACCTTGAAGTGGCAACATTGGGCGGCGTAGTACAGCCTGGCCAAACCATGATGGAAATTGTTCCTGGCATTGCAGAGGTAACGGCATCTGTTCGGGTTAGCCCGAGTGACCGGTCTGCTGTTTTTGAAGGGCAAATCGTGCGTACGCGCTTTTCTTCCTATCGCGGCTGGCAGGCACCGCGCCTAGAGGGCAAAATTGTTGGCGTTAGTGCCGATTTGAAAACCGATCCCGCGACATCGGCCAGCTATTATGAGGCGCGGGTGCGTATCCCTGCTGAACAATTGGCGCGCACACAGGGGGTGGAAGTTATTCCCGGTATGCCGGTTGATGTGTTTATTTTCTCAGGGCGCAGCCGCACTTTCCTCGATTATTTGGTTGAACCACTCTCTGAGTCTCTATTCAAGGGGCTGCGAACATCGTAATTATTTCGATGTCGAAAGCAAAATCGGAACTTTGTTATGCGAAATACATTCAGCGCCCTAACCGCGCTTGCGCTCATCATAGGCGCAAGTGCGCCAGCCAGAGCCTTGCAGAATATAGAAGCTTTGCCAGCTCCGGTGCAAAATGCAAACGCGCCGGCAGCATCACTATGCCTAACGCTTGAGCAAGCGCTGAACCTTTCTGCGCAGCGCGATCCCGCTATTGCCATAGCCAGTGCGCGCGAAAAAGAGGCAGATGCGGAACTGGAAAATGCGCGCTCGCTTTTCCGGCCACAAGTCTCTGCCTTTGCGCGCACGGGTGCAGGCAATGCAGGGCTGGTCAACAGTGTATTGCAAAACCAATTTGGGCTTAGCGCATCGCAGCGCGTTGTTGATTTTGGCGATGCTAAATTTGCCCGCAATGCCGCCCGTTTTGATCTTGCTGCGGCGACTTTTGATACAACACAAACCCGTTTGAGCGTGGCGCGTGATACGGGAATTGCCTATCTTGATATATTGGAAATTCGTGACCGTATGGCCGCGACTGACCAGCGGGTTTCATTCTTTAACCGCCAATTGCGCTCCACCGATATCTTGCTATCGCAAGGTGGGGCAACGCGCACAGAACGCGCCAATGTTGCGGCGCGTCTTGCGCAGGCAGAGGCGGCAAAGCTGGAGCTGCAATTTGAATTGCGCCGGGCCACAACACAGGTGGAGATAGACACAGGGCGCAAGCCGAATATCTGCGCAGAGCAAGATAATGTGCGCACCTTATCAGTATCAACGGCGGCATTGAGCGATAAAGAGGGCGTTCTTGCCATCGCGCTTGACCGCAACCCGAATATCAGGGCGCTGCGCAACCGCGCATTGGGTGAAGAAGCGCGGCAAAAGCGTGAACGCGCAAACCGCTTTCCCATTGTTGATATTGTTGGCATTTCCGCTCTGTCATCTGTGAACAGCATTGATGATTTGCGCCAGCAAAACAGAATTGGCGTCGATATTTCCGTGCCGCTCTATTCTGGTAATGCGCAAAAAGCACGTAACCAGCGCGCCTCGGCCCGATTTGATGCAGCCGATGGCCGTGTGCGTGAGGTTGAACGGCAACTGACCGAGGAAACATCCATTACATTTGATCGTGTTGGCTATCTGCGTACTCTGGTTGTTCAGCGCGATGAAGTCGCCCTGCAAAACCGCTTGCGATTTGAGGCTGCACAAATCGAATTTGATGCAGGCACCCGCAATTTGCAGGACTTTATTGAGGCGCGTTTGGAATATGAACAGGCGCAGCTTTCAGCGATACAGGCGCAATATGATTTGTCCCGCCAGCAATTGCAGCTTTTAACACTGACCAGCAGCCTGCCCATAGACGAACTATAGTAGCGGCATGTTTGGCGGGGCGTTTAACCGCCGACAATGCTTTCGGGCAGGTCTTCGCCAAAAACGCGCTGATAATATTCGGCGACCAGCATGCGCTCGGCCTCATCACATTTGTTGAGGAAGCTCATACGGAAGGCAAAGCCGACATTGCCGAAAATCGCATAATTTTGCGCCCAGCTAATCACAGTGCGCGGGCTCATAACAGTGGAAATATCGCCATTGATAAAGCCTTGGCGTGACAGGTCTGCGACCTTCACCATCTTGTCGACGATTTCTGGATCAGTCTCTCCCACTTTTGACAGGATGACCTTTGCCTCTGTTGCGGCGGGCAGATAGTTGAGCGTGCAGACAATATTCCAGCGGTCCATCTGGCCTTGGTTAATCTGATGCGTGCCGTGATATAGTCCGCTGGTATCGCCCAAACCGACAGTGTTGGCCGTGGCGAACAGGCGGAAATAAGGGTGGGGGCGAATGACGCGGTTTTGGTCAAGCAAAGTGAGCTTGCCCTCTGTTTCCAGCACGCGTTGAATAACAAACATCACATCGGGGCGGCCCGCATCATATTCATCAAACACCAAAGCAGTGGGCGTTTGCAGCGCCCATGGCAGCAGGCCTTCACGAAATTCGGTAATCTGCTTGCCATCGCGCAGCACAATGGCATCGCGGCCAACCAGATCAATACGGCTGATATGCGCGTCCAAATTGATGCGGATGCATGGCCAGTTCAGCTTTGCCGCCACTTGTTCAATATGGGTGGATTTGCCCGTGCCGTGATAGCCCTGTATCATCACACGGCGATTATGCGCAAAGCCGGCACAAACGGCCAATGTGGTTTCCGGGTCGAACACATAACCCGGGTCACTATCGGGAACGCGCTCATCCGCTTCGGAAAATGCAGGGATTTCCATGTCTGTATCAATGCCGAACAAATCACGCGCGCTGACCATTTTATCAGGCGTATCCATGATGGTGGTGCCTTCAGTGCCAGCAGAAATGTTCGGAATATCAGTCATGAAAAATATCCATATGTTTTGAATTGAAACGGGTCTTAATCAACAAAGCGGGGCTGTGTCGAGAGAGAGTTGGCAATTTGCGCGGATTTTGCTTTGCTCATTTGGCCTTTGGTCCCAAGATACCGGCATCGCGCAGCACTTGGCGGGCATCAATAACGGCTTGCAGTTTTTTCTCATGGCTGCGGTCGCCGCCATTGCGATCAGGGTGATATTGCCGCACCAGGATGGAATAGCGGCGGCGAATGGTGGGCGTATCGGCTTTGTCATCCAGCCCAAGGGTTTTTAGCGCTTTCATTATAGCAGGCGCATATTTGGGCGCAGCAGCTTGCCCTCTGCCGGCCTGTGAGCGCTGATTAAGATTGTCCTTAAAGCGCGCACCAATGGCATCGAGCGGATCCTGAAAATTTGCCCAGGCAGGGGCATCAACCGGCGCGCTGGCAAAGGCTCTTGTTTCGCGCTCCCATCCGCTATGCGGGCGCTGCGCTTCGTAAATTTCATCAGGGCTCATACCGGCAAAATAATTATACCCCGCATTGAACATGCGCACATGCTCAAGACAGAACCAGCGCCATTTGCCTGGCCCATCATAGCGCGACCCGCCCGATGATGCCTCTAAGGGCGGGGCACGAAATTCGCCATGATCGCTGCATTGCGGCCAATCGCAAGGGCGCTCCTCATTGGCATAGCGCCCATGAAAACGTGCGCCTGTGCGGCCCGTGGCTTTTTTACCATCAGCCATGATGGAGGGGCTTAGATAAAGCAGGGCATATAAGGGGGGTTCTGTTTCGCATGAAGACACGCCATATAGGGAGGTATGAACACAGAATCAAAGGGTGCCGTGCAAGGCCCCGTCGCCAAAGAAATGCATGACCTTTTAACCGCAGCTTTTGCGCCATCGCGGCTAGAGGTTATTAACGATAGCGCCAGCCATCGCGGCCATAGCGGTGATGATGGCAGCGGGGAGTCGCACTTCACCATCATCATTGAAAGCACCGCCTTTGACGGCGTGTCGCGCGTGATGCGCCAGCGCATGGTCAATAAAGCATTGGGTGATATTCCCGGTGAGCGGGTTCATGCGCTCAGCATCAAGGCAAATGTCCCCGGTGGCTAAAGTGCCGGAGAAAGTTTCGCTAGAGGGCGCCTTTGCCTCTTTCAACGAATATTGGCAGCCGCATCTGGCGGGCAATGTCAATGAAACAGCGGTAAAGCTGGCCAAATTGCAGGGTGCATTTGACTGGCACCATCATGCGCAGGAGGATGAGCTGTTTCTGGTGGTGAAGGGCCGTTTGCGCATGGGGCTGCGTGATGGCGATACCATATTGCCGCCGGTTGATCTGGATGAAGGCGAGATGCTGATTGTGCCTGCGGGCATGGAGCATAAGCCGGAAACGCTGACGGATGAATGCCATGTCTTGCTGGTCGAACCGAACAGCACGCGCAATACCGGTGAGGCAGTGACAGGCAAAACGCGCACGGTAAAGCCGTTATGAGCAATTCTGTAGAGACAGAGCATTTTGAATTTGCATTGCAGCGCATCAAGCTCTCCACCGGCGTCACTTTGGAAGTGGCGATTGAGGGCGCAGAGGATGCACCGCCGCTGATTTTGCTGCATGGTTTCCCTGAAAGCCACCGCACATGGCGGCACCAGATAGCGCATTTTGCCAAAACCCACCGCGTTATCGCGCCTAATCAGCGCGGCTATGCAGGCTCTGACAAGCCCGAAGGCACGCATGAATATAGCATTCAAAAGCTGGTGGGCGATGTGGCGGCGCTCGCTGATGCGCTGAATATAGACACATTCGCGCTGGCGGGGCATGATTGGGGAGGCGGCGTTGCATGGGCGACCGCGCTGACGCATCAGCAGCGTGTATCAAAGCTGATTATTGCCAATGCGCCGCACCCTTATACCTATCAAAAAGCGATCTATACCGACATGGATCAACGCGCAGCAGCGCAATATATCACCGCGTTTCGCGGGCCCCATTTTGAGGATTATGTCGCGGCCAAAGGCTGGGACGCTTATTATAAAGAGAATTTTGCCGATCATGCCGGCGCGCCGATCAGCGATGCAGAAAAAGCGATTTATCTTGGCCAATGGCAGACGCCCGGTGCGTTTACCGCGATGATAAATTGGTACCGCGCCAGCGCCATCACCATTCCGGCCATGGATGATGACAGCGGCCCGCCGCCAGCGGTGCAGGCGTTTTTGGATAAGCCCTTCCCTATATTAAAAATGCCGGTGCTGCTCGTTTGGGCCATGGATGACCATGCCCTGCGGCCCAGCCTGCTCGACGGGCTGGACGATTTGATTGAGGATATGACGCTTATTAAACTGCGCGGCGCCCATTTTGTGACATGGGACAATCATAAGGCTGTGATCGCGGCGATGGATGATTTTCTGAATTAAATGCTGCTCTGGGTGCAGGGTTAGCGATTAAACAGCCAGTTTTGGCTAATAATCAGCACGCAGCATCATTGCTCTTTTGGCTGGTAGCGCCTAAATGATGGCGCATGCAAAAACCACTTATCTTTGCCGTGCCAAAGGGGCGCATATTGGATGATGCACTGCCCTTGTTAGAAGGTGCAGGCGTTACACCAGAATCGGGCTTTTTTGACAAGAGCAACCGCTCTTTGCGCTTTGCCACCAACCGCGATGATATGGACATTATCCGTGTGCGCGCTTTTGATGTAGCGACCTTTGTGGCCTATGGCGCGGCGCATATCGGCATTGTCGGCTCTGATGTTATCGACGAATTTGATTATGCCGATCTGTACGCGCCGGTTGATCTGGACTTTGGCCATTGCCGCCTGTCGGTCGCAGAGCCTAAGGGTCAGACCATGGATTTATCGCGCATGAGCCATGTGCGCGTTGCCACAAAATATCCCAATTTGACTCGCCGTTATTTTCACGGGCAAGGCATTCAGGCAGAATGTGTGAAGCTAAATGGCGCAATGGAATTGGCGCCGTCTCTGGCGCTTGCGCACCATATTGTCGATCTGGTGGAATCGGGCCGCACATTGGTGCAAAACGGGCTGGAGGAAACCGCGCAGATTATGCCGATTTCGGCGCGGCTGATTGTCAACCGCGCCGCGCTGAAAACCAATCACGGCGTATTGGCCCCAATGATTGATGCTTTTCGCAGCATTATTGATGCGCGCAAAGCGGCCAATACTGCACAAGCGGGAGAGGCCGCATGAGCCTGCGCCTAAACAGCCAAGATGCTGATTTTGCCGAACGCTTTGACCGGCTGGTGCGCGGTGAACGCAGCAATGATGGCGATGTGAAACGCGATGTTGAGCATATTATCGCGGATGTACGTGCTCGCGGTGATGCTGCGCTGGAGGAATATACGGCGCGCTTTGATGGGCATCATCTCTCACAAAGCGGCTGGCAGATTAGCGCGGATGCTATGCGCGCGGCCTATGACGCGCTGGACCCTGATTTGCGCGATGCGTTGGAATTGGCAGCGCGGCGGATCACTGCCTATCATGAAGCGCAAAAACCCGCAGACCGCGATTACCGCGATGATGACGGTATCCGCCTTGGCGCGCGGTGGAGCGCGGTTGATGCCGCCGGGCTTTATGTGCCGGGCGGGCGTGCAGCCTATCCGTCTTCATTGCTAATGAACGCCATTCCGGCCAAAGTAGCGGGTGTGGAGCGGCTGGCCGTGGTAACGCCTACACCGGGCGGAGAGGTTAATCCGCTGGTGCTGGCCGCTGCGCATATTGCCGGTGTTGATGAGATGTGGCGCATTGGCGGCGCGCATGCCGTAGCTGCTTTGGCCTATGGCACAGACAAAATTAAACGCGCCGATGTGATTACCGGCCCGGGCAATGCTTGGGTGGCAGAGGCTAAGCGCCAGCTTTACGGCGTGGTGGGCATTGATATGGTGGCCGGACCATCAGAGATTGTGGTGGTTGCGGATAATCAAAATGACCCAGATTGGATTGCCGCCGATTTGCTGAGCCAGGCAGAGCATGACCCGACCAGCCAGTCGATATTGTTCACGGATGATGCCGCCTTTGCCGATGCGGTAGATGATGCAGTAAAATTGCAACTCATGGCGCTTTCAACGGGCAAGGTTGCAACGCAAAGCTGGCAGGATAATGGCGCCATCATTGTCACGGATACGCTGGACGGCGCCATGCCTTTGGTCAATAAGCTGGCGGGTGAGCATGTTGAGCTGGCCGTGGCGGACCCTGATGCGCTGTTTGCCCAAATACGCCATGCAGGCTCGGTCTTTTTGGGCCGCCATACGCCCGAAGCGATTGGCGATTATATTGCCGGGCCAAATCATGTGCTGCCCACTGGTCGCCGCGCGCGCTTTGCCTCTGGCCTTTCCGTGCTGGACTTTATGAAGCGAACCAGCTTTATCGCGCTGGATGAGGCCGGGCTGGCCAAACTTGGCCCCGCCACCGCCGCTTTGGCCCATGCAGAGGGCTTGCCCGCCCATGCCGCGAGTATAGAGAAACGACATGCGGACACTATAAACAAATAAAGCCGTAAATTGACCATCAGGGCTGTCCCCAAAAGCCGGGCACCAATGGATAGCAGGAATATTATGAACACTTCACCCACAGCACCGCGCTCCCAATCACGTTCTGCCGCCCGTTTGGCGGCTGTTCAAGCGCTCTATCAGCGCGAAATGGAAGCGACATCATTGCCGCGTCTGCTAAAAGAATTTCACGATCACCGCATCGGGCGAGAGATTGAAGACGCGCAATATGCTGAGGCGGAGATTGCGTTTTTCGATGATGTGGTTCTGGGCACAGAGAAATATCATGAAGATATTGTTGAGCATCTGACCCTAAGGCTGAGCGAAGGGTGGACCTTACAGCGGTTGGACAAAACACTCGTGCAGATTTTGCGGGCTGGCGTTTATGAATTGCTGCACCGCAAAGAGATTCCAACACCCACGGTTATCAACGAATATGTTGATGTGGCGCATGCTTTTTTTGATGAGAAAGACGCCAAATTCGTCAATGGTATCTTGGATGCGATTGCTAAAGATATTCGCGGGGCCGGTACCGGCGGGTTGCCGCAATAATCATGGCGGGCGAACAGGCCTTTATTGAGGTTCTGAAAGCCATTGCGACAGATAAAGCCGCACGCGGGTTAACCGATGATACGGCGGTACTGAAAATTAGCGGCACATCATTGGTGCTAACCCATGATATTTTGCTTGAGGGCGTGCATTTTCTGCCCGGCACTGACCCGCAGGATGTTGCGTGGAAATTGGTGGCAACCAATATGTCCGATCTGGCTGCCAAGGGCGCAAAGCCGCTGGGCGTGATGCTGGGCTATATTTTGCATGATAATGATTGGGATATAGCCTTTGCCAAAGGGCTGGGCGATGCACTTGCCCATTATAATGCGCCATTGTTGGGCGGTGATACGGTTGGCGCACCGCGCGCTGATATTGTGCGCAGCTTTGGACTAACCGCTATTGGGGAGGCGCCTTTGGGCGGCGCACCTTCGCGCAGCGGCGCTAAGACGGGTGATATGCTCTATCTTTGCGGCAATATTGGCGATGCTATGCTGGGCTTTGAGGCAATTAGCGCAGGGCAGGCGGCGGCGGATACTGCTCTTACCCGAAGCTATTTACGGCCCAAGGCGTTATTGGCCGAAGGGCAGCGCATCGCCCCTATTGCCAACGCGATGATGGACGTGTCCGATGGCCTGCTCCTCGATGCCTATCGCATGGCACAGGCCAGCGGTGTGACGCTGCATATTGATAGCGGCAAGGTTCCTGTTTCTAAGGCGGCTCAGCATATTATGTCTGGACTGTCAGCAGATAGCGCAAAAGATAAGTTTCAGGCTATGCTGAGATGGGGCGATGATTATGCTCTGCTTTTTGCTGCGCCGGCTGATGCCAAAGTTGCTGATGATGCAAAGATAATCGGGCGTATTGGCGCTTATGATAAGGCGCCATTGATAATGGATGGCGAGATGATCGCTAGCAGTGCCGATCTTGGCTATCAGCATTAGAGCCTTGCCAGCCTGCTTTACCTGCCTATAGTCCCAGTTAACCCTGCACTTAAAAGCAGGGGTTGATATAGGTTTTAACAAGGGGGGAAGCGAGGCATGACAACTGTCTTAATATCCATCATATGCGGTGTATTGGCTATCGTCTATGGTGTCATAACTAGCCGCCAGGTGCTGAACGCATCGGCAGGCAATGCAAAAATGCAAGAAATCGCAGGGGCAATTCAGGAGGGCGCACAAGCCTATCTTGGGCGGCAATATCGCACCATCGCCATGGTGGGCGTGGTTGTGGCCATTCTGGTTGGCGTATTTTTGGGGCCGGTTTCAGCGGTTGGTTTTCTAATTGGCGCAATATTGTCTGGCGTTGCTGGATATATTGGCATGAACATATCTGTTCGCGCCAATGTACGCACCGCGCAGGCGGCAAGCGAAAGCCTGCAATCGGGCTTAACCGTGGCGTTTCGTGCAGGAGCGGTGACCGGAATGCTGGTTGCTGGACTGGCGTTGCTCGCCATTTCGGTGTTTTTCTATGTGCTGGTCGGTGTGATGAGTGATGATCCGAATAGCCGTGAAGTTATTGACGCGCTGGTGGCTTTGGCCTTTGGCGCTTCGTTAATTTCCATCTTTGCGCGTCTGGGCGGCGGTATTTTTACCAAGGCCGCTGATGTGGGCGCTGATCTGGTGGGCAAGGTAGAGGCGGGCATTCCGGAAGATGACCCGCGCAACCCTGCTACTATTGCAGATAATGTTGGTGATAATGTTGGCGATTGTGCCGGCATGGCCGCCGATCTGTTTGAAACCTATGTGGTCACCGTTGGCGCAACAATGGTGTTAACGGCATTGTTGGTCACTGATATTGGCAGTGAAATGCTGCTGAAACTGATGGCGTTGCCGCTGATTGTTGGCGGTGTATGCATCATCACCTCTATTATTGGCACCTATATGGTCCGCTTGGGCGGTTCCCAGAACATTATGGGCGCGCTTTATAAGGGGTTTATCACCACTGCGGTGCTGTCTATTCCAGCAATCTATTATGTAACGCTGCAATCGCTTGGCGATATGTCTGCGGTCTTTACCGCTGGTGAAGCCAGTTTTACCGGCATGTCTTTATTCTATTCCATGCTGGTTGGTCTGGTTGTTACCGGTTTGATTATCTGGATAACCGAATATTATACCGGCACGGAATATCGCCCAGTGCGCTCTATCGCCAAATCATCAGAAACCGGGCACGGCACCAATGTTATTCAGGGTCTGGCTATCAGCCTTGAATCAACTGCTTTGCCAACATTGGTTATCGTTGTCGGCATCATTGTCGCTTATCAACTGGCGGGCCTGATCGGTATCGCTTTTGCTGCTACAGCCATGCTGGCGCTGGCCGGTATGGTTGTCGCGCTGGATGCTTATGGTCCAGTAACAGATAATGCAGGCGGTATTGCTGAAATGTCCGAATTGGATGAAAGCGTTCGCGAAAAAACCGATGCGCTGGATGCAGTAGGCAACACCACAAAGGCTGTAACCAAAGGCTATGCTATCGGCTCGGCAGGTTTGGCAGCATTGGTGCTGTTTTCTGCCTATACCGCTGACCTAAAAGAATTCTTCCCGAATTTGCAGGTCAGTTTCAGCCTTGAAAATCCATATGTGATTGTCGGTCTGTTGCTTGGTGCATTGCTGCCCTATCTTTTTGGCGCAATGGGCATGACGGCAGTTGGCCGCGCAGCAGGTGATGTTGTGGTCGATGTGCGTGACCAATTTGCCAAGGATAAAGGCATTATGGATGGCACATCGCGCCCTGATTATGCGCGCACGGTCGATCTGGTTACCAAGGCGGCGATTAAGGAAATGATTATTCCGTCATTGCTGCCTGTTCTGGCCCCTATCGTGGTATATTTTGCTATTACCTTGGTAGCCGGACAAGCAAATGGTTTCGCGGCTCTTGGCGCATTGCTGCTAGGTGTGATTGTGTCGGGTCTGTTCGTTGCCTTGTCGATGACAGCAGGCGGCGGCGCTTGGGACAATGCCAAAAAATATATTGAAGATGGCAATCATGGCGGCAAAGGTTCAGAGGCGCATAAAGCCGCTGTTACCGGCGATACTGTGGGTGACCCGTATAAAGATACGGCTGGCCCTGCGGTGAACCCTATGATTAAGATCACCAATATTGTGGCCTTGCTGTTGCTGGCGGCGCTCGCTGCTGGCTAAATAATATGTAGAAAAGACAAAAACCCTCGGCCAAACTTTTTGGTCGGGGGTTTTTTGTGATTGATGCGCCAGAAAAACTGCCGTTAACAGTGTCTTTGCTCTATCATGCTAACCGCCGGTAAAGGGTGCATATTGGTAATGGAAACAATAGAGAGATATACAGAAAGGCCCAATGATGGTGCTATGATAGCTATGACTGACAAAGCAGCCTATCATAATGCCCATCATAATGACGTGGCCCATAAAGACGTTGCAGTTGCTGCGCTGAACAGCGAATTTGTTCGCCTTAAGGATATGAGCGATGACCAGCTAGCCGCATGGCAGCAATTTGATGATAGTCATGATAGCGAAAATATATTTTATCGCAGTTGGTATTTGCTGCCTTCACTGGAGCAATTTGATCCTGATGGAGATGTAGAGCTTTTTCTATGCTGGGGTAAAGGGCATGATAAAAAGTGTGATAAGCAGCAGGGCAAACAGCAATTAATCGGTATTATGCCGGTGCATATGGAGGGGCGCTATGGCCGCTGGCCATTGCCGCATATCAGCAATTGGATGCACCCCAATTTGTTTCTGGGCAACCCCAATATTATACCGGGCTATGAGCAAGTTTTTTGGGAACAGCTTCTGCGCGCGCTTGATAAGAAATATGATACAGGGCCTTTTCTGCACCTATACGGGCAGGCAAAAACCCTTCCCAGCGCAGTGGCGCTTCATAATGTCACACGCAAAACACGCCGGTTTAATGATGTGGTGCAAACAACCGTGCGGGCAATGCTGGAAACTGATTTGCGCGGTGATGAATATTATCGCCAGACAGTGCGCAGCAAAAAACGCAAAGAGCTGCGGCGTTTGCGCAACCGTTTAAATGATGAGGGTGTGGTGGATGTTGTGCGCGGTTGCGGTGATGGCGGCGCAGAACAGTGGATTGAGAATTTTCTAAAATTGGAGCAATCCGGCTGGAAGGGAGAGGCGGGGTCTGCACTGGGTTCACACCACACCACACGCACATTTTTCACCAAAGTCATGATGGCGGCGCATCAACGCGGCCTTGCCGACTTTTCCAGCATGACGCTGGATGGCCGACCAATAGCCATGTTGGCGACGCTGATTAACGGGGATTATGGCTATAGCTTCAAAACCTGTTTTGATGAGGATTATGCCCGCTTTTCCCCCGGTGTATTGTTGCAGATAGAATTGATGGATTTGCGTGAGCAGCACGGCCTGAAACTTATTGATAGCTGCGCATCGCAAAACCACCCCATGATTGACAGCCTATGGGGGCAAAGGCGCGATGTGGTGCGGCGCAGTGTTTCGCTCAATGGCATATTCGGCTATGGCATAACGGTGATTTTGCGCATGGCAGAGCGTTCGCTGGATGCAATACGGGCCAGGCTCCGCGCTGATAAGGGGGAAGGTGCATAAATGGGCAATATGCAAGAGATTAATATTGCACAGCCCGTCAATGCTATTTTTGATGATAATAGCAAAGACGCATTTGCGCGCAACTATCCTGAACAGGGGCATTTGCTAGAGCATAATATGGCCTCGCATCCGCTAATGGAGCGTGCGGCTTTGGCCGAATTGTCGCAAAGATTGCCCAGCAATTCTATCGAATATAATCGCGGTGATATCGCCATTGGCGCAGACGGTAATGCCGACATTACCAATGGCATGAGCATTGCCGACACCATTTGTGATATTGAAAATGCGCAAAGCTGGGCGGTGTTAAAAAATATTGAGCAAGACCCAGCCTATGCGGCATTATTGCAAGACTTACTGGCGCATATTCAGCCACAGATTGAAGCGAAAACCGGCCCGATGCTAACGCCGCAAGGCTATATCTTCATATCCTCACCCAATGCGGTGACGCCTTATCATTTTGACCCTGAGCATAATATATTGCTGCAATTGCAGGGGGAGAAATGGATGACGCAATACCCGCCAGGGGATGAACGCTATGCGCCTGCGCCATGTCATGAGGCTTATCATCTGGGCGCAGGGCGCAATCTGCCATGGGATGATATTTTTCTGGAAGATGGACATGTTTGTCATCTCACCCCCGGCAAGGCTGTTTATGTGCCGGTTATGGCCCCGCATTTTGTTCGCAATGGCGCAATGCCAAGCGTGTCGCTATCCATTACATGGCGCTCGAAATGGAGCTATAATGAAGCAGATGCGCGCGCCTTTAATGCGCTGTTGCGCAAATGCGGCTTGTCGCCTGCCGCTACGCAGCGCTTTCCCCAAAATAATGGGCTGAAGGCAAAGGGTTGGAAACTGGCACGAAAAGCCCCCGCGCTTACTCGGTGGGTGCGTACAGGGTAATTGCGGCTAAAAGCGCTTGCGCCAGCTTAGCTCAACAAAGCGGCCGCGCGGATCACGAAAAGCCGGTTGAAATTGCAGGGGCACATTACCGTCTTGGTCGCGCACATCCTGCTGTGCATCAAAGACGTTGTTGATGCGCAGAGATAATCGGCTACCGCGCAAAAAGGGCAAGGCGTTTGTAATTTTCTCACGATTATCAAAGTTCAAAAAGGCGCGCAGATTAAATGTCGCAATGGCACCGAAATCCAGTGTCGGTGACCCTGGATTTAAACCGCCGCCATCAACCTGACTTGCGCCTTCAAAATCCCCAGATACACGGAAACCCAAACCATCTTTGAACCAGCCGCCCTGTAGCTCTACACTGTGACGAATAGCGCCGGTTGATCCGCTGACAGAGGAGCCGCCGAGCAGATCAAGCGGGGCAATTCCCGGTGCGATCAATACGCTTTCATTAAAGCGGATGCGATGAAAAGCGGACAGGTTCCAGCGGCCCCGCCCAGGCTGTGAGCCGAAAAATCCGCGTTGGCGTGTAGGGCGTTGGCGGGGGCGTTGGGGCTCTGCATTTTGACCAGCTTTTTGGTTTGCATTTTGATTCGCGTCCTGCCTCGAGCCTTGTGCATTATCGGCGGATTGATCGGGACGATTATTTTGCTGTGCCGGATTTGTTGTGGCTCCAGCAGGCGCGCCGTTAGCTGAATTATTTCTACCACCATTGCCGGCATTGGAGCTTGCGCCATTTCCTGCATTAGGGCCTGCGCCACTTGCACCGGGACGCCCGCCGCGACCACGTCTCCCGAAACCACCTGGCCGCCCACTAGGCCCAAAGCGTTTAAAGAAGATGATACCATAGCGCAGGCTATCGCTCTGCACTTCGCCAAAATTAACGG
>CAZAHS010000019.1:0-11052 GCA_964484855.1 uncultured Sphingomonadaceae bacterium
GCGGCATGATTAACGGCCTGATGACGCTTAACGGTGCGTGGGACAAAGTGCGCACGGACCCGATTATCCGCATGATGGTGATGGCGCTGGCCTTTTACGGCATGAGCACTTTTGAAGGACCAATGCTGTCTATTAAAAGCGTGAATAGCCTTAGCCATTATACCGATTGGACGATTGGTCATGTGCATAGCGGTGCGCTGGGCTGGAATGGTATGATTACCTTTGCCTGTGTCTATTATCTGGTGCCGCGGCTGTGGAATAAAGAGCGTCTTTATTCGCTGCGCATGATTAACTGGCATTTCTGGCTCGCCACTTTGGGCATTGTTTTTTATGCCTCCAGCATGTGGGTTGCCGGTGTTCAGCAGGGCCTGATGTGGCGCGAAGTAAACCCGGAAACCGGCTATCTGGTCTGGTCTTTTGCAGACAGTGTGGCGGCGATGTTCCCCATGTATGTGCTGCGCGCTTTTGGCGGCCTGCTTTATCTGGGCGGCGCATTGGTGATGTCTTACAATATCTGGATGACCATGGCGGGCAAATTGCGCAGTGAAGCGCCCATGTTGCAAACGCCGCATGATCCGCAAAAAGACAAGCCAATTGTCGATGCTGCGCCGGTTCCGGCTGAATAAGGGAGGGATAAAGCTATGAGCATGACCGAAAACCATAAAAAGCTGGAACGCAATATCACCTTGCTGGCTATATGTACCTTTATCGCTGTTGCGATTGGCGGATTGGTGCAGATCACGCCCTTATTCTATCTCGACAATACGATTGAAAAGGTGGAGGGGATGCGGCCCTATACGCCGCTGGAGCAAGCGGGGCGCGATATTTATGTGCGCGAGGGGTGTTATACCTGTCACAGCCAGATGATCCGCCCCTTCCGTGACGAGGTGGAGCGCTATGGCCATTATAGCCTGGCCGCCGAGAGCATTTACGATCACCCGTTTCAATGGGGGTCAAAACGCACCGGCCCTGATCTGGCGCGGGTGGGCAATCGCTATTCGGATGAATGGCATGTGCAGCATCTTACCAATCCGCAAGATTTGGTGGAGGTGAGCATCATGCCCAAATATGGCTTTTTGGCAAAGGCGGAGCTGGAGGGGCAAGACCCATCGGCAACATTAACCGCGCTGCGCCGTGTTGGTGTGCCTTATACGGACCGTGATATCGAACTGGCGAGCAGTGATATATTGCTGCAAGCAAAGCCCGATGCTGATGGCGATGTGGATGATTTCCTAAAGCGCTATCCCAAGGCGCAGATACGCGATTTTGATGGCAATCCGGCCAAGGTCACCGAGATGGATGCGCTGGTCGCCTATCTGCAAATGCTCGGCACCTTGGTGGATGTTGATAAAGCAGCGGCGCAGCAACAATTGTCAGAGGAGAAAGGCCGGTGAGTATTTACGAAAATCTGCGGCATTTTGCTGATAGCTATGCGCTGATTGTCATGCTGCTTTTGTTCCTAACGCTATGCCTGTGGCCGTTTCGTGCCGGCGCGCGGCAGCGCAATGATGCAGCGGCCAATTCTATCTTTACAGGGGCAGATGATGAGTAAGAATGGCGAAAAACGCATTGACGCGCCCACCGGCACAGAGACTGTAGGCCATGAATGGGACGGCATTGAAGAGCTGAACACGCCTTTGCCGCGCTGGTGGCTATGGGCATTTTACCTCTCAATTATCTGGGCGATTGGCTATGTAATTGCCTATCCCGCATGGCCAATGGTGGACCGCGCCACAAAAGGCGTATTGCAATGGTCGAGCCGGGGCGAGCTGGCCAAAAGCATAAAGGTGGCCGATAATGCGCAGCAAGGATTGCGCGACCAATTGGCCGCCACGCCAGTGGCCGCATTGCGCGAAGATCCGGCGCTGTTTCGCAAAGCGGTTGCAGGCGGCTTCGCGGCTTTTAAGCTGCATTGTTCGCAATGTCATGGTTCCGGCGCGGCGGGCAGTCAGACTTTGGGCTATCCCAATTTAACCGATGATGACTGGCTGTGGGGCGGCGATTTGGATGCCATTCACTATTCCATCAATCATGGCATTAGACAGGCGCAGGATAATGATCTGCGCCAGAGCGCCATGCCCGCATTTGATGGCATTTTGGATGATGACCAAGCCGATGCCGTAGCGCAATATGTTCTGGCGCTAAGAGCCAAATCGGGCGGCAAACCGGCTGGTAATGCTGAAGGCGCGCAGATATTTGCGGATAATTGCGCGGCCTGTCACGGGGCAAATGGCGGCGGTGACCGCAGCATTGGGGCGCCGCGTTTGAATGATGCCATCTGGCTGCGCGGCAACAGCAAGGATGCGATTAAGCAGCAAATTCTCTATCCCAAAATGGGCATTATGCCCGCATGGGGCGAGCGGCTGGACGCGGTGACGGTGAAGATGCTGACCGCCTATGTGCATTCACGCGGCGGCGGTGAGCAAAGCCCCATTAAAGTCGCCGGGCAAGACAGCGCAATAGATGAGGCGGCGGCGGATAATGCCCCTTCATAAACCGCCTTTTCTTCCTGCCATGCGACCGCCTTTTAACGGGAGCGCGTCATGAATGCGCCGCCTGAACTATCGGGTTCGCTCTATGAGGCGCGCCGTGCAGTGCATAATAAGCGGGTGGACGGCGCGTTTCGCCGCTTCAAATGGCTGGTCATGGTCATCACCCTGGCGATATATTATGGTACGCCATGGATAAGATGGGACCGCGGCCCCTATGCGCCGGATCAGGCGGTGCTGCTCGATCTTGCCAATCGCCGTTTCTATATGTTCAGCATCGAAATCTGGCCGCATGAATTTTACTTTGTGGCTGGTATGCTCATCATGGCGGGCATTGGCCTGTTTTTGTTGACCAGCGCGGTGGGCCGGGCGTGGTGCGGCTATGCTTGCCCGCAAACGGTGTGGACCGATCTTTTTCAGCATGTTGACCGCTTTTTTGATGGTGATCGCAATGCGCGTATGCGGCTCGATGCCGCGCCATGGACATGGGGCAAGGTTTTTAGGCGCGGCGCAAAATGGAGTGTCTATGCGGTTATCGGCTTTTGGACCGGCGGCGCATGGATAATGTATTTTGCCGATGCGCCCACATTGACCGCTGATTTCTGGACCGGCGATGCGGCGGCGGTGGCCTATATCACCGTGGCGATTTTGACGCTGACCACCGTGGTATTGGGCGGCTTTATGCGTGAGCAAGTGTGCATTTATATGTGTCCATGGCCGCGTATTCAAACGGCGATGATGGACGAAAAGTCGCTGATGGTCACCTATAAGGATTGGCGCGGCGAACCGCGTGGCAGCGTGAAAAAAGCGCAGAAACAGCCTGGCAGCCTTGGCGATTGTATTGATTGCACCCAGTGCGTTCAGGTCTGCCCGACCGGCATAGATATTCGTGAAGGCCCGCAAATTGGTTGTATCACTTGCGGTCTGTGCATTGATGCCTGTGACAAGGTGATGGATGATATTGGCCGTCCGCGCGGCCTGATTGATTATGCCACGCTGGAGGATTGCGAGCGTGAGGCCAAGGGTGAGCCGGTGCGGCCTATATGGCGCGCTTTGCTGCGCCCGCGCACAATCGCCTATTTTCTGGTGTGGGGCAGCATTGGCCTTGGCCTGCTTTTTGCCTTGGGTGTGCGCAGCCATACCGATTTGAGCGTTGAAGCGGATCGCAATCCGTCCTTCATCACCATGAGCGATGGCGCGGTGCGCAATGCCTTCACCCTGAAAATACGCAATATGCAAAGCCGCCCGCGCATGATGGAAATTGTGCCGGAAAACCTGTCTGGCGCCCTTATCTGGAGTGAGAATGTGAGCCGCGATGATGCTGGCAATACATTGCGCGTTGCGGTGCCCGCTGACCAAGTGCGCACGGTACGCGCTTATGTGCTGATGCCCGAAGGCACCGCCACGCAGGATTTTGTTTTTCGCCTGACATCTTTGGATGAAGAGCCGGAGACAGACAATGTTGATGCACGTTTTGAGACGCCGGAGAAATATTGATGCAAGGCGAATTTACTGGCAAGAAAATGGCCATGGTCATGGTCGGCGGATTTGGCGTGGTGATCGCGGTCAACCTCACTATGGCGAGCTATGCGACAAGCGGCTTTAGCGGCACAGTGGTCGATAATAGCTATGTTGCCAGCCAGCAATTTAACGGCTGGCTTGACGCGGCCAATGCGCAAGAGGCTCTGGGCTGGGATGCAGCACTATCGCGCCAAGACGGTGCTTTGCTCATAAGCGCAGACAATATACCGCGCGGCGCAATCGTCTCTGCCGATATTCGCCGCCCATTGGGGCAACCGGACACGCGCAGCCTGATTTTCAATCCATCGGGCAATGGCGGCTATATCTCACAGCAAAAATTACCGGAAGGCCGCTGGATTGTGCGTCTTACCATCACGGCCAATGGCCATGAATGGCGGCAAGAGGACAGCATCTGATGAACGCGCCTATCGCCATGGATTTGGATGCAGATCATGAGATAATGCTGGCCGATACGCGCTTTACGGTGCCGGGCATGCGCTGCGCGGGCTGTATCGCAAAGATTGAGCGTGAGCTGCCCAAACAGCATGGCATTAAAAGCGCCCGCGTGAATTTCTCGGCCAAGCGTGTCGCAGTGCGCCATGATAGTGCGCTTAGCGATGATGCGCTGTTACAGGCATTGGCGCAATTGGGTTTTGAAGCGCAGCCGGTAGCCGATAATCCGGTGGGCAAAGACGATAAAGAGGCCAAGAAATTGCAGCGCGCGCTTGCCGTTGCGGGCTTTGGCATGATGAATGTCATGCTGCTTTCGGTCAGCATTTGGTCCGGCGCAGAGGGCGCGACGCGCGATATGTTCCACTGGCTCTCGGCCATTATCGCAGTGCCGGTTATCGCTTATGCGGGCCAGCCTTTCTTTGCCTCGGCATGGATGGCGCTGCGCTATCGCCGCACCAATATGGATGTGCCGATTTCCATTGGCGTGTTGCTCGCAACGGGCCTTAGCCTTTATGAAACGCTGATCGGCGCAGGCGGCCATGCCTATTTTGACAGCGCGGTCATGCTGCTGTTCTTTCTGTTGGCGGGGCGCACCATGGATGCCGCCATGCGCAGCCGCACCCGCGCCGAAATAGGGGCTTTACTCTCTCGCATGGGCAAAAGCGCGCGCATTATTGATGAAGACGGCAATATCAGCACGGTGGCTGCCGAGGCATTAGAGCCAGGCATGGTCATGCTGGTCGCAGCGGGGGAAGCGCTGGCAGCGGATGGTATTGTTATAGCGGGCGAAGGCGCGGTGGATAATGCCATGCTAACCGGCGAAAGCCTGCCAGAAATGATTATGGCCGATAGCAAAATTTATGCAGGCGCGGCGGCGCTGTCTGGCCCGCTGCATGTGCGCATCACCGCCACGGCGTCTGACACCGTGCTGGCAGAGATTGCGCGGCTGATGGACGAGGCGGGCCAATCGCGCAGCCGTTATGTCCAAATTGCCGACCGCGCATCGCGGCTCTATGCGCCGGTAGTCCACACGCTGGCGCTGCTTGCTTTTGCGGGCTGGATGCTGGCAGGGGCAGGGGTGCATCAATCTTTGGTCATTGCCATTGCGGTTCTGATTATCACTTGCCCATGCGCCATGGGTCTGGCGGTTCCGGCGGCGCAAATTGTGGCCTCTGGCGCGCTGATTAAACGCGGATTACTGGTCAAGGATGGCAGCGCATTGGAGCGGCTGGCCGAGGTTGATCTGGCGCTGTTTGACAAGACGGGCACGCTAACGCTGGGCGCGCCGGATGCCGATATTGGCGCGCTGGATGATGATGCGCGCGCGGCTGCGCTGGCGCTGGCACAGGCCAGTGACCATCCGCATAGCAAGGGCCTAGCCAAAGCTTTGCGCGCCGCCGGTGTTACGCCCGCTAATGCGGCGCACATAACAGAAGAAAGCGGGCAGGGCATAAGCGGCATATGGAACGGACAGGCTATTATGCTGGGCCGCGTGCAGCAGCAATTAAACGCACAATCCGCAATGCCGGTTTCGCGGTTATCTGTTGGCGATACGCATTATGATATTGCCTTTGCCGACCCGCTGCGCAGTGACGCGGCGGACACGATAAATACGCTAAAAAATATGGGTATTGAAAGCCGCATCATCTCTGGTGATCGCAGCGCCGCCGTGCAATCTACGGCGCGCATGCTTAATATTTTTGCCGTTGGCGGAGTTAATCCGCAGGATAAGCTGGCATTATTGCAAGCCGCCAAAAATACAGGCCAGCGCCCGCTCATGATTGGGGACGGCATTAATGATGGCCCTGCTTTGGCCGCAGCGCATGCCTCTATCGCGCCGGGCAGCGCCAGTGACTTGAGCCAACAAGCAGCGGACGCAGTATTTACTGGCCGCGGGCTTATGCCGGTGGCGCTGGCGGTGCGGGTGTCGCGGGCATGTATGCGCATCGTGCGGCAAAATTTCGGTTTTGCGATAGCCTATAATATGTGCGCCATCCCGCTTGCTCTGGCAGGTATTGTGACGCCGTTAATTGCGGCTATCGCCATGTCGCTCAGCTCTTTGGTGGTGGTCGGCAATTCGCTGCGGCTGGCAAGTGCAGGTCGGGCTGGGGCGGCAGCAGCCAAATGAGCGGCCTTCTTATCTTGATACCCGTTGCTTTGGGGCTTGGCCTGCTGGGCCTTGCAACATTTTTCTGGGCGATGCGGCGCGGGCAATTTGATGATCTGGAAGGCGCAGCGCAGCGCATATTGATCGACGATGAAGACGTACAGGAGGACGCGAAGTGAACGCATCGCTTGCATTAGGTTTGGCAGCTTTATTGCCGCTGATGATCGGCCCGTCACTCGCCTCAATCGCAAGTGGGAGCGATATGATGTTTGTCACCATTTGCGATGATGCGGGTGACCGCGTCATTGCTGTGCCTTTATCAGGTGATGACACACCCGAGAAAGGCCCATGCGAAAGCAAAGCCTGTCACGGCGCACCCTGCCGCAAAAAATCGGGCGTTGTCACTATTTGAGGTCCGTGCTTTGATATATATCAAAGACGCTATGCAATGCGGCGGGCATAGCATAGCCCATGTGGCCTTATCATCCTGAACTGCTGGCAACGCCTGTACCGCGCTATACCAGCTATCCGACCGCTGCCGAATTTGGCGCGATAGAAACCGGCGCTTATCACGACGCCCTAACCCAAGCGCATGGCGATATATCGCTTTATCTGCACATCCCTTTTTGTGAGAAAATCTGCTATTATTGCGGCTGTAATACTGGCAAATCAAACCGGCAAAAGCGGCTGGAAAGCTATCTTGATGCGCTGCATAGCGAAATTGCTCAGGTAGCAAGCCTGTTGCCCCGCGATGCGCGCATTAGCCGTGTCAGCTTTGGCGGCGGCAGCCCGAATGCGATTAGCCCTGACCAGATGCTTGCTTTGGTTGACGCGCTAAACGATAATTTTGCGCTGTCCGATCCGATTTTCTCAACCGAGCTTGATCCGCGCACAATGTCTGCTGAATGGGCCGATGCGATTGGTAAAATTGGCTTTGAACGCGCCAGCCTTGGCGTGCAGACATTTGCTCCGCATTGCCAAAAGGCAATTGGCCGTGTGCAGGATGAGGATTTGATTGTCCGCACGGTGGACTGGCTGCGCGGCGCGGGCGTAAGCTCGCTTAATTTTGATCTGATGTACGGCCTGCCAGAGCAAACGCTGGAGGATTTGACCGACAGCCTGCACCGCACGCGTATATTGGGCGCGGACCGCGTCGCGCTCTTTGGCTATGCCCATGTGCCGCATATTGTGCCGCGCCAACGGGCAATTGATGACAGCAATTTGCCGGGGCAGGCAGAGCGTTTTGCAATGGCGGCGCATGGCTTTGGCTATCTTTTCACCCATGGCTATATTCCGGTGGGTTTTGACCATTTTGCAAAAGCGGGCGTGGACCCGTTGGCGCGCGCGGCTTTGCATGGCGGTATCACGCGCAATTTTCAGGGCTTTACCGATGATGCCGCGCCTATATCCATCGGGTTGGGCGCATCGTCCATATCGTCATTCCCGCATCTGATTGTGCAGAATGAGAAAAATTCTGGGCGCTATAGAATGATGGCATCGCAGCAGCAATTAACCGCGTCTTGCGGCATAAAACGCTCTGCCGAGGATCAACAAAGGGGCGCGATTATAGAGGCTTTATTGTGCCATGGCCGCGCGAAAATCCCGCCCGCGCTGATACCGCAAATGGCCGGGGCATTTTGCCAGCTTACCGTGCGCGGCCTTGCAACATTGGACGGCAATATCTTGTCTATTACCTCTGATGGCCTGCCCTATGCGCGGGTGATTGCGGCGAAGTTTGATCCTTATCGCGCACAAAGCACCCGCAAGTTCAGCGCAGCAGTTTAGCGGCGTATAGGTTGAGTGGCATATCGGTTTAGCAAGGCTGATGCTGATATGGCGGTTAGTCAAATGTGAAATCGGGCAGGGAGGCAAAGGCCGCTTTCAGCGCTTCGCCCCAACCATTGCTGATCTGCGCAAAATAAGGATCGTCACGTGCAATGCGCTGACGGTTTTCGCTGTGGAAGCTGTCTGCTTCATAGGCCAATATATCAAATGGCAGATCAACAGAGACATTGGCGCGGATGGTGGAGTCAAAAGAGACTAGCAGCAATTTCACGGCATTTTCAAACGACATTTGCTTATCATAAGCACGCACCAAAATCGGTTTGCCATATTTGGATTCGCCAATTTGAAAAAATGGATTATCCTCGCCTGCCTCAATAAAATTGCCTTCAGGATAGATGAGAAAAAGACGCGGCGCGCTGCCCTTAATCTGGCCGCCCAAAATTAATGTTGCGCCAAAAACGGCATCGGCTTGCTGACCGTCCTCGCCGCTATCTTGCACCACCTCTTGCAATGTTGCGCCAACGCGGCGGGCGACTTGAAACATAGTTGGCTCGTTCATGATGCCTGGGTCACGTTCCGCCGGTGCTTTGCTGCGTTCGTCCAGCAAGCTGACCACGGCTTGTGTTGTCGCCAAATTGCCCGCAGACAGCAAGGTGATAACCCGCTCCCCCGGTTCTTCCCAAATCTTCATTTTTTGAACCTGCGCAATGTCATCAACGCCGGCATTTGTGCGCGTATCGGACATGAAAATCAGGCCGCGATCAAGCCGCATTCCCACGCAATAGGTCATTATATATAGTCTCCGGTAAAATGGTGGCGCGGCGTTTTGATATGGCCGGTAGCAAATATGTATATCTATTGCTGAACCTGCAATTCAACTGATAGTTTTTCCACGCTATTGCCAAAGCGCATTCCGGATATAGGGGCTGCCTCGCTATAGTCCAGACCCGTTGCAACGCGAACATAGCGTTCATCTGGCGAATAGCCATTGGCCACATCAAAACCGACCCAGCCCAGATTATCAATATAGGCCTCTACCCAGGCATGGGTGGCGTCTTGCTCAATACGGTCATTCATCATCAGATAGCCCGACACATAACGTGCGGGAAAACCCATTAATCGTGCGGCGGCCAGAAAGACATGGGCATGGTCCTGACACACCCCCTCGCCGCGTTTCAGGGCTTCCTCTGCCGTTGTCGCACTATGCGTTACGCCCAGCGTAAAGGCGACATTCTCACGCACCAGCGCCGAGAGAGCATGGGCGCGGTCCAGCCCGGTGCTGCTATCATCATCCAGTTTGCGCACCATTGCCGTTATGCCTGCGCCTGCTTTGGTGAGTATTGTGCTGCGCTGAAACAGCCATAAAGGCGCAAAGCCGCCATGCTGCCCCACAACACCGCTGCCATCACTTAGCTCTACCTGCCCCTTACAGGTGATGGTAAGCGCGTTTGTGCCTGGTTCTATGCTGATGACATCCACAACATTGCTATGCTGGTCCTCAAAGCTGAGTTCCTTATGGCCGCCATCAACCTGTATCGACCAGTTTATAACATTTTGGCCCGCGCGCTGTTTGGGCGTTAGACGGATTTGCTGGAGCGCATATTGTACCGGATCATCATAATGATAGCGGCTGATATGATTGACATTTAAAAGCATAAAAAGCCTGTTTTACAAAAAGTTATTGCTGAAAGCGGAAATCACTCTCAATCTGGGCGGCCAACGCATTATTGGCGTCAATGACGCGCAATAGATATTCATGCAGACCATTTTCAAAAATTGCTTCAATTGGTTGGTCGATCAGTTCAACACAAAGATCATCGACCATCTGGCTGGCGGTAACGCGCTCTTTATATTCGCTTTCTAAATACCCCAAATTATCGTCAATCTTGCGGTAACAAAAGGCAAGAGAGCGCGGCATCTGGCTATTGAGGATAAGATAATCGGCAATGCCCATCGGGCTGATATCATCACCGTTCAGCCAGCGATAGCTGCGATGTGCAGAGACAGAACGCAATATCGTCTCCCACTGCGCATTATCGAGCGAAGAGCCAACATTGGCGATGCTGGGCAACAGCAGATAATATTTCACATCCAATATGCGCGCAGTGTTGTCCGCGCGTTCAATGAATGTACCCATACGCATGAAATTATAGCCATCATTGCGCAACATTGTGCCGCCAGTGGCCCCGCGCACCAATGCGGTTTGTTGGCGAATTATGTCCAATATATCGGGCAATTCCTGCTGGCGCAAAGGCGGTTTCAGCAAATCCTTTAGCGTCATCCAGCATATATTGGTTGCTTCCCAAACCTCTCGCGTTAGCGCTGTGCGCACCAGCCGCGCATTATCCCGCGCCAATTTGGTGATAGATAATATGCTGGCCGGATTGTCCGTATCACACAGCAGAAAGTCGATAACCTGTTCAGAGGTAAAGCTGTCATGCTTTTCGCAATAGGCGGTTTTCATGCCTGTGGTGGTCAGCACAGATGCCCATTCATCGCTGGCCGATTTTGATCGGGTGAGTGCGATGCGAAAGCCTGCATCGAGCAAGCGCGCGCTGTTTTCCACACGCTCAAGATAGCGGAACATCCAGAACAGACCGCCTGCGGTTTTGCCTAGCATGGCTTATTCCTCCAAAACCCAAGTGTCTTTGGTGCCGCCGCCTTGGCTGGAATTCACCACCAAAGAGCCTTCGGTCA
>CAZAHS010000019.1:11152-17702 GCA_964484855.1 uncultured Sphingomonadaceae bacterium
GTGTCTTTGGTGCCGCCGCCTTGGCTGGAATTCACCACCAAAGAGCCTTCGGTCATGGCGACGCGGGTTAGGCCGCCGGGCGTAATATCTATGCGGTTGGGGGAGACCAACACAAAGGGACGCAGATCGACATGGCGCGGGGCCAGGCCTTTATCCTTAAAAATCGGCACGGTGGAGAGCGCCAAAGTGGGCTGGGCAATATAATTGCTGGGATCATCTTTCAGCTTGGCGCGAAATGCTTCAACCTCGGCCTTGCTGGCGGCAGGACCAACCAACATGCCATAGCCGCCAGAGCCATGCACTTCTTTCACCACCAATTCAGCGAGATGCTCCAACACATATTGTAATTGGTCCGCCTCGCTGCACCGCCAAGTAGGCACATTGCCGAGCAGGGGTTTCTCGCCCGTATAAAACTCAACAATATCAGGCATGTAGGAATAGAGCGCTTTATCATCCGCAATCCCCGTGCCCGGCGCATTGGCGATGGTAATACCGCCAGAGCGGTAAACATCCATTATGCCTGGCACGCCCAGCATGGATTCCGGTTTGAAATTCATCGGGTCAAGATAATCATCATCAATGCGCCGATACAGCACATCAATCGGTTCATAACCGCGGGTCGTGCGCATCGCGATACGTCCGTCCTGAATGCGCAGATCATGCCCCTCCACCAGTTCTGCTCCCATATGGTCGGCCAGAAAGCTATGTTCAAAATAGGCACTGTTATGAATGCCGGGCGTCAACACCGCTACGCGCGGGCGGCCAGTGCATTGCGGCGGCGCACAAGCGGCCAGCGAACGGCGCAGATTTTGCGGGTAATTGCTCACTTCCTGAACCCCGATGCGGGAGAATAATTCAGGGAACATTTGGATCATCGTCTCGCGATTTTCCAGCATATAAGACACGCCGGACGGGGTGCGCGCATTGTCTTCCAGCACATAAAATTCATCATCACCAGTGCGCACAATATCGGTGCCGATAATATGGGTGTATATGCCGCCGGGCGGATCAACACCAATCATCTGTGGCAGAAAGGCGGCATTATTAGCGATGAGTTCACGCGGTACACGGCCCGCGCGCAATATCTCTTGCCGGTGATAAATATCATATAAAAAGGCGTTAATTGCGCGCACGCGCTGCTCTATACCGCGCGATAATTTGCGCCATTCCTGCGCGGTTATAACACGCGGCACAATGTCAAAAGGGATTAAGCGTTCATCGCCGTCATCTTCGCCGTAAACATTAAAGGTAATGCCGGTTTTGCGAAAAAATGCTTCGGCTTCCTGCGATTTGCGCGTCAACCGCGCCGCATCTTCGCCATCAAGCCAGTGTTTATATTCTGAATAAGGGGGGCGCAGAGTGTCATTAGATCCGAACATTTCGTCATACACGCTGCATTTCTCCCTTTGCGGAATCTCGCTTATATTACAACATGCAGAGTGCAGCCTGTAAAGGACAGTCTTATTTCCCTGTTTTTTCCGGCTATATGTTTATGGCCCACAGCATGTATTTGACACGTCCAGCGATGATCGGGCAGAGCATGTTTATGAGCGATATTTACAGCTTCCAGACAGTGCCTCATCTGCTTTTTGGCAATGGAGCCAGCGGACAGATAACCGATCTTATTGCGCGTTTCGCTGCTAAACGGCCAGTACTTATCACAGATAAGGGCGTGGTTGCCTGCGGGCTTGTTGACCAGATTGTGCAGCCATTGCGCCAAAACGGGCTGGATATATTGGTGTGCGATCAGGTCGTTGCTGATCCGCCAGAGGGCATAGTGCTGGATATTGCAGAGCAGGCCATTGCGCATAAGGCCGATCTGGTTATCGGTCTGGGCGGCGGCAGTCCGATGGACAGCGCCAAGGTCATATCCGTACTGGCCGGGCCAGATCCTCAACCCCTGGCCCAGATATATGGCGTCGGTAATGTCACCGCGCCGCGCCTGCCTTTGGTGCAAATACCCACAACATCCGGTACAGGGTCAGAAGTCACTTGCATCGCCATATTAACCACGGGCGCAACAACCAAAGCGGGCATTGTTGACCCTGCACTTTATGCCGATGCGGCGGTGCTGGATCCTGAATTGACGCGCGGTCTGCCAGCATCAATTACCGCAGCGACCGGCATTGATGCCATGGTGCATGCGATTGAGGCCTATACTGGCCGACTGCGCAAAAACCCTATTTCAGACACTTTGGCCATTGCTGCATTAAAATTGCTAACCGGCAATATTTTGCGCGCATGTAAAGATGGCCAAAATGATATTGCTGCGCGAGAGGCTATGCTGCGCGGTTCCATGTTGGCGGGGCAGGCTTTTGCCAATTCTCCAGTGGGCGCGATTCATGCGCTGGCTTATCCGCTGGGCGGTATATTTCATGTGCCGCACGGCCTATCCAATGCGCTGGTCATGCCGCATGTTATGCGCTTTAACTTGCCAGCCGCTGCGCCGCTTTATGCTGAGCTGGCTGATGCCCTTAATGTGAAAGGGCAGGGCGATGGGATGCAACGCGCCGAGCAATTTATTGATTATCTGGTCACATTGTCTCAGCAATCCGGCGCGCCGCAGCGTTTGCGCGATATTGATATACCCTATGATGCGCTGGACCGGCTGGCCGATGATGCCATGTTGCAGACGCGGCTCTTGGTCAATAATCCATGCGAAGTGACCCGTGATGATGCAAGGATGCTGTATGAACAGGCCTATTGAACGAAAAAGCCCGCCAGTGCGCGCCGATTATGCTGCCTTTGTGCCGATCACTTCACGCTGGAGCGACAATGATATTTATGGCCATATCAATAATGCGGTTGCCTATTTCTATTTTGATACAGCGGTCAACACGCTGCTGATAGAAAGCGGCGCGCTCGACATTCATAAGGGCGCAGTCATCGGCTTGGTGGTGGAAACGCGTTGCTCTTACCACGCGCCTATGGCGTTCCCCAATCCGATTATAGCGGGCGTGCGGGCCGAGCATATTGGCACAAGCTCTGTGCGTTACGGCGTGGCATTATTTGAAGGCGATGCCGATAGTGCAGCGGCGCATGGCGAGTTTACCCATGTTTATGTCAGCCGCGAAACGCGCAGGCCGCAGCCTCTGCCAGTGGATTTGCGCAGCATATTAAACAATCTTACAGCGGAGCAAAAGCGATGAGTGAGCATATTATTATCGGCCAGCATGACGGCGTGCTAACATTGACGCTGAACCGGCCCGATGCACTTAATGCTTTTCGGCCCGAAATGCTGGAGGCGATGCGCGATGCAATTTTGAACGCGGATGAGACAGTGCAAGTGGCGGTGATTACAGGGGCTGGCCGCGCTTTTTCTGCCGGAGTAGACTTAAAAGTGCTGCAAGGCACAACGCCGGTTGCGGGCAAAATCGGCACGGTTTTTGATGCGCCAAGCGCACAATTGGGTGCAGCCATTCGCGCTGCGCCTTTTCCGGTGATCGCCAAAGTCCATGGCTTTTGCTTTACTGGTGCGCTGGAAATTGCGCTTTATTGCGATATGATTTTCACCACCAAAAGCACCAAATTTGGCGATACCCATGCGAAATTTGGTATCCGCCCGACATGGGGTATGACGCAAAATCTGCCGCGCGCTATCGGCATCAGACGGGCGCGTGAGCTAACCTATACGGCGCGCACATTTTTGGGTGCAGAGGCCATGGCCATGGGGCTGGCCAATATGGCGGCGGATGATGAGGCGTCGCTTGATGCTCTGGTGGCAAAGCGCTGCGCGCAGATAGTGCAAAACTCGCCTGCGGCCATAAGCGCGATTAAAGATCTATACCGCGTGGCAGAGGCTGGCATGGGGATAGAAGAGGCGATTGGCGAGGAAGCAAAGCGCAGCTATCCCGATATTGCTGACACGGCTGAGCGCCTTTCCGGATTTTAAGAATTATGTTGCCCTAAAGCCCCATATAGCGGTTTTGAAATGCAATTCGTCTTGTAAAAGACGTCATTTGTCGACGACCGCAAATTACTATTGATATGTTATAACAATATAGTAATTGGCGGTGATGCCTTGCCTATCACCTGATCGGCAACTCTCACAACATCGATAAGGGACCGTCATGTCACGCACAAATTTGTTATCATCCGCTTGTATTTTTGCCTTTGCCGCAATTGCTACCCCCGCCGCTGCGCAGCAAGCGCCGGCTGATGAAACAGCTAATGCTGATGACCAGCAGCAGATAAGCCAGACCTCTAATGAGGATGTTACTAAAGACGATAAAAAGATTGTTGTTACAGCATCATTTGTTGAAGAGCTTAACCTGCTGGCCGGTACATCGGTAATTACCGGCGATGCTTTGACACGAGAAATTGATCCGCAAATTGGTGAGATTTTGACCAAATTGCCCGGCGTATCTGCAACCAGCTTTACACCCGGCGCTTCGCGCCCTGTGCTGCGCGGTTTTCAGGGGCCGCGTGTTCTGGTGCTGAATGACGGCTTGGGCTTGGTTGATGTTTCAACGACATCGCCCGACCATGCGGTAACGGTCGAGCCTTTATTGTTGGACCGGATTGAGGTTTTGCGCGGTCCGGCAGTATTGCTGTTTGGCGGCGGCGCAATTGGCGGCGCGGTGAACACTATTGACAAGCGTATTCCGCGCACAGTTCCCGAAGACGATATCAATCTGGACCTGCTGGGCACCTTTGCTAGCGCTGCGGATGAAGTTGGCATTTCCGGCAGTGTAGATGTGCCGCTCACGTCCAATCTGGTATTCCATCTTGATGGCAGTTTCCGCGACAGCGGCAATGTCAGCATTGGTGGCAATGTTTTATCACCCGCTCTGCAGGAGCAGCAATTGGAAGTCGCTGCAGAGGCGACTGCTGAAGGCGATTTAGAAGCTGCTGAAGAGGCTTTGGAATTTGCTGCATTAAGCGGAGAAATTCCGAACACACAAACAGAGACGTTGAGCTTTGGCGGCGGTTTAAGCTGGATTGGCGATAGCGCAAGTTTCGGTTTTGCCGTCAGCTATTTAGACAGCGATTACGGCGTTGGCGTTAACCCCAATGGCGAAGAAGAAGAGGAAGAAGGCGGTGAAGAAGAAGGCGGTGAAGAAGAAGAGGGAAGCGGCGTCACTATCGCTCTTGAGCAGATCAAGGTTGATTTTCGCGGCGACATAAATCTTGACGGCTTTTTTGATAGTTTGCGTCTGCGTGCCTCCTATGCCGATTTTCAGCAAATTGAATTTGAAGCACCCGGAGAGCAAGGCACTGTTTTTGATAATGAAGGTATAGAAGCCCGCGCCGAGCTGGTGCAGGCCGAACAAAATGGCTGGCGCGGTGCGAGCGGCATCCAATATAGCTATCGTGACTTTTCTGCTATTGGCGCAGAAGCTTTTGTGCCGCCCAATGAGACCAGCCAATTTGGTATCTTTACCCTTCAGGAAGCTAAAATCGGCAATGTTGATATTGAGGGGGCACTTCGCCTTGATTTCGTAGACAGTGAATCGCAAATCATTGGTGTTGACCGCAGCTTTACCAGCTTTTCAGCAGCTATTGGACTGGGCTATAATCTGGCCGAGAATGTCAAAATAGGTGCAAATATAGCGCGTGCTGAACGTGCACCATCACCTGAAGAGCTGTTCTCCAACGGGCCGCACCTTGCGACCAGCACATTTGAAATTGGCAACCCCAACTTTGACACGGAAACATCATATGGCGGCGAACTTTATTTCCGCGTCGATCAGCCAGGTTGGGAATTTGCCGTAACCGGCTATTTCAACTCGGTCGATGATTTCATTATCGAGCTGCCAACCGGTGAAATAGAAGACGGCCTGCCGGTATTCCAGTTCATTCAAAATGATGCGGAATATTATGGCGTGGAAGTGGAAGCTTCGGTTGAGCTTGGCAAAGCCGCTGACTTTACATTTGTAGCCGATGGTGTGTTTGACTTTGTGCGGGCATCGCTTGATGGTTTGGGTAACGTCCCCCGCATTCCGCCCCTGCGCTTGTTGGGCGGCTTGGAAGCACAAAGCGATACGCTAAATGGCCGTGTAGAGGTAGAGTGGTTTGACGATCAAGACCGCACAGCCGCCTTTGAAACGCCGACTGACGGTTTCACTTTCGTGAATGCCAGTGTTGCTTGGAAGCCATTGGGTGCAGATGGTAATTTGACCTTGCTTGCATCTGCCAACAATATTTTTGATACAGTTGGTCGCCGCGCCGCCAGCTTTACCAAGGATTTTATCCCATTGGCAGGACGTGATTTCCGCGTATCAGCGAAAGTAAGCTTCTAAATATATAAAAGGGGCCGTGAACAATAAGATCACGGCCCCTTTATATTGAGCAGAAAAATATGCCGTTAGGATTTTATATCGACTGACAAAAATCCTGGCATTGGTCCATTCCAGCCATCATCAGGACCATCATCCTGATTATTCCTGTTATTTTTGCGTCTTGGCGCAGTGTCATTCTTGGTCCGGCGCACAGCTTGTTTATTTGCTGCCGGTTTCGCTTCATCGCTCTTGCCGCGCGATGGCTTTTTGCTGGCAGGTGTTTTTGCGGCGGGTGTTTTTGAGGCAGGCTTTTTAGCGCTGTTATTATC
>CAZAHS010000020.1:0-17629 GCA_964484855.1 uncultured Sphingomonadaceae bacterium
TCGCCGCAATGCCAATGCGCATTATCTGCTGGGCGTAACCTATATGCGTTCGGGTGATTTCAAAAAAGCATCACGCTCTTTGGCGAAAGCGGTGAAATTTAAGCCTGATATGGTGCCTGCGCACCGCGATCTGGCCATTGCTTATGCCAATAGCGGCAAAAAAGATAAGGCGCAAAAAGTGCTGGCTGATTTGCAAGGTATGAAGGCGGATTGCGCTGGCAATTGCGCCAATGCTGCTGCCATCGATCAGGCTATTGCTCAGGCCAGTGGTGCTGTAAACGGTACGGCACAAAATACCAATTTTGGCCCCGATGCTTCCAAATTGTTGCAGGCCAATAGCGGTGATGCGGCATATTCCGCTGCGGTCGCGCTGATTAATAATGGTGATTATGGCATGGCTTTGGTTAGCTTGGACAAAGCGGCTTTGGCCTTTGGCCCGCACCCCGATATTTTGACCTATCAGGGCTTTGCCAATCGCAAATTGGGCCGGTTTGAGACGGCTGAGGGCTATTATAGCCGCGCACTGGCCATTGCCCCCGATCATCTGGGCGCATGGGAATATTATGGCGAATTAAAGGTTGAGCGCGGTGATATGAACGGTGCCAAAGAGCATCTTGCCAAGCTGGAAAGCCTGTGTTCCTTTGGATGTTATGAAGCGGACGAATTGCGCCGTTGGATTGACACAGCGGACCTCGCGCAAGCCGCATTGCGGGGCGAACCATCCGCTTAATATCAGCATTTGTGATGACTGGATTGGCGGCGTGTTTAATCGCAGCCAATTCGGCATTGCCGCTGCGTGCGATGCAGTGGCTTAAAACAGCGGAAACAGGCACTTTGGACGATATGGCCCCTGCTATGGTAGCGGCCGTTAATTACACGCCTAATATCTGCTTGCCTGCAAATGCCGATAATATGGTGCTGGAAGGCGAGATACTGTTTCGCACACCGCGCTTGCTTGGCGGTCATGCCGCTAAAGGGCGGCTATCGTGCCAAAGCTGCCATATAAATGGCGCGGATAACCCTGCATTTCACTTCCCCAATGCATCCGGCGCGCCGGGCACTGCCGATGTCTCTAACAGTTTTTTCAGCGCCAAAGGCGGCAATGGCAAATTTGACCCTGTGCGTATCCCCGACCTCTCTGCAGCGGGCAAGGTTGCGCGTGATAATCCCGGCGAATTAGAGGCATTTTTAACCGTCTTGGTGGTCAATGAATTTGCTGGCAGCCAGCCTAATAAAGCAATGATTACCAGCCTGTCGCAATATGTGCGGGCTTTACAGCCATGCAGCGCCGGCGCAATTAAGCGCGCGCCCGATCTGGCGACAGATATGGAATTGGTTATCAATGCAGTCATATTGGCCAATAAGCGGCTTGATAGAGGCGAGGATGATATTGCCCATATGCTGATTGCCGGTGGGCGCGATATTCTGGGGCTGGTGCATGAGCGTTTTGCAGGCAAGGAATTCGCCGCAGAGCGGGCAAAGCTAGAGAGAATAAGCCGCGATTTGCGGGATTTGGCAGCAATAGATGATGTTAAGGCCCGCATTTTGGCGTCAGCAGATGTGTTGGCCCGTCTGGGGGGTGTGCAATTCGCATTGCAGCGCATAGAAGCGCGTTCACTTTATAATGCGGAAACTTTGCGCGCTGCACTGGCCGAATAATCTGGCATTTTAATACACATTGTTAACTAAGTCTGCGTAATACTCTTAGGATATATCGTAATATTCGAAGGGCGCGCCGCGTGAAATTTGGTTTTCTTAATCCGGTTACATTCTGGCAAAAGCCTGGAATCGCTAGTCGTATGGCGCTGACCGACATATTGATCGCTATTTTCTTGCTGGTCTGTTTAGGCGTAGTTTTGAACGTCAATAACCAGAATCAGGCAACGACTGAAACCCAGATATCGCTTGATGAGTTGGAGCATATGGTTGGCAATATGCGCTTTGTGGGCAAAGATATTGACCGCGAAGCCCTTAATCTGAGCAGTCTTTTGGAGGATGGCTCAGACAGCAAAGAGTTAAATAATGCGGCCAATGCGTTGGCCTTTCAACTGAAAACCGCTAAAGATTTTGCTGGCTATGCGGCGGGTTATCCTATTGTCAAAGATCAGCCTAGGCTGAAAGACTCACAGCGTATTTTTACAAATATGCACGCGCAATTGGCCTATAATGACGATGATGATGCAGTCTATGATATGCAAAATATTGCTGAGCGGCTGAGCATAATTATCGCTGGCAATTATAACGCTGCAATTGCGCTTCAGGAATTGGAAGAATTTGTTGCGCAGGAAAAATTACCGCTAACAGAGCAAATACGCACCAAATCCCAATGGATGTCACTCTTCCTGACAATCAATATTGGTTTAATTCTTGTCCTTTTCATCATGCGTTTCATCATTTTGCAGCGCACAGTTATCGCTCCTTCAGTGCAATTGGCCAATGCAACCAAAGCCTATGCCGATGGCAATTTAGATCGCCCCGCGCCAGTGATGCAAGTTGCCGAATTACAGACCATTGCCGAGGGTTTAGAGGCGTTTCGCCAAACAGCCAAAGAAGCCCAAGTGCTGCGAGAAAATGCGCGCGAGCAAGAGCTGCAATCCCAATTGCGCCATCGTGAACAGACAATGGAAGAGCGGAATAATAAGGCGCGGCATCAGGAAATGGTGAACCTTGCCAGCAAGTTTGAGCGCTCTGTCGCCTCTATTGTATCGGCTGTTAACGCATCTGCAAAAGAGCTTGATAATGCTGCGGAGGCCATGGAAGAGGCGACATTGATCGCTAGACAAGAGACAGAAAATGTTGAGCGCTCGTCAATTGCCTCAGCAGCAAATGTGCAGGAAATGGCCAGTGCCGCTATGCAATTGTCTGAAGAGATTGTTGCTATCGCAGGGCAGGCAGATAATCAGCTACAGCTATATAAAGGCGCGGAAAAACTGTCCCAAAAGGGTAATGAAGTGGCGCAAACAATGTCTGATGAGGCAAGCCGCATTGCCGATATTGTTACTTTTATCAACTCTGTTGCATCGCAGACCAATTTGCTGGCGCTCAACGCCACGATTGAAGCAGCGCGCGCAGGCGAAAGCGGACGCGGTTTTGCTGTGGTGGCGAATGAAGTAAAAACGCTGGCAGAGCAGACACGCCAATCAACCGACAATATTTCCGGACTGGTCAGTAATGTGACCTCTCAAGCCTCAACAACATCACAAACCATTGCTTCGGTAAACAAGGCGCTGGACGAGATCCGCCATATTTCAGAAAATATTGCGCGGCATGTCTCTGAACAGCGCCAAGCAAGCGACTCCATTGCCAAAAACGCACATGATGTTGCTACAGAAACTTTGGGGGTAAAGGCGCGTATGGCTTCCCTTTCGCGTGCAGGCAATGAAGTTGAAACGCTGGCCGGCAATGTGAAATCTGCATCAGAGGCTTTGCGCAATCAGGCTGCGTCTCTGGACGGCGCAGCCAGCGCCTTTATTGGTGAATTGCGAGTTTCCTAAGCTGTATATTTTCTGAGTGTAAGGCCTGTGCTGCACTGCAACACTTGCCCGATAGCATTTGCCATTGTATAGCGCCGCCAACATTAGCGGCGTAAGCGATTTTACGCTGTCCCTATCCTTTACAAAATGGCAGTAAAATACATGTCCCTTCGCAATATCGCGATCATCGCACACGTTGACCATGGCAAGACAACTTTGGTGGATCAACTCTTCCGCCAATCCGGCACATATCGTGAGAATCAGCGCATTGAAGAACGCGCCATGGATAGCAACGATCTGGAAAAAGAGCGCGGCATTACGATCCTCGCCAAATGCACCAGCGTTGAGCATAATGACGCGGATGGCAATCCTGTGCGCATCAACATTGTCGATACACCGGGCCACGCCGATTTTGGCGGCGAAGTAGAGCGCATCCTGTCTATGGTTGATGGCGTTATTCTGTTGGTTGATGCCGCAGAAGGCCCGATGCCACAAACCAAATTCGTCACTGGTAAAGCGCTGGCACTGGGCCTTAAACCCATTGTTGTGGTCAACAAGATTGACCGCCCCGATGGCCGCCCTGCCGAAGTGCTGGACGAATGTTTTGAGCTGTTCCTGAACCTTGATGCCAATGATGAACAGCTTGATTTCCCAACGCTTTTTGCCTCTGGCCGTGCAGGTTTCGCCAGCGACGATATGGACGCGCGTGAGGGCAATCTGGACCCGCTATTTGATACGATTATCAACCATGTGCCGGAACCAAAAGTGGATGTTGATGCGCCATTTACATTTCTGGTAACGCTGCTTGATCGTGATAATTTTGTCGGCCGTATTCTGACCGGCCGTGTTGCCTCTGGTAGGCTGAAATTGAACGACCCTATCCGTGCTATTGATATGGATGGCAATCAGGTTGAGGCAGGCCGCGCGACTAAGATTATGGCGTTTCGCGGGCTGGAGCGTGAGCCGGTTGATGAGGCGCAGGCAGGGGATATTATCTCGCTTGCCGGTTTGACCGTGGCCACCGTGGCCAACACCATTGCTGACCCGCAAGTGACTGAACCCATTGCTGCCCAACCTATCGATCCGCCTACGCTGTCTATGCGCTTTGCGGTGAATGATAGCCCCTTTGCTGGCAAAGAAGGCGATAAAGTTACCAGCCGCATGATCCGTGACCGCCTGATGCGCGAATCGGAATCCAATGTTGCTATCCGCATCACCGAAAGTGATGATAAAGACAGTTTTGATGTGGCAGGCCGCGGTGAATTGCAGCTTGGCGTGCTTATCGAAACCATGCGCCGTGAAGGCTTTGAGCTGGGCATTAGCCGTCCGCGCGTGCTGTTTCAGGAAGAAGATGGCCAGCGTACAGAGCCATATGAAACCGTAGTGATTGACGTTGATGATGAACATAGCGGCACGGTTGTTGAGAAGATGCAATTGCGCAAAGCTGAACTGACCGATATGCGCCCATCAGGTGGCGGCAAGACGCGGATAACCTTCTCTGCGCCATCGCGCGGGCTGATTGGTTATCATGGTGAGTTTTTGTCAGATACACGCGGCACCGGCCTGATGAACCGTTTGTTTGAGAAATATGGCCCTTATAAAGGCCAGGTTTCCGGCCGCCAAAATGGCGTGCTGATTTCTAACAGTACGGGCGAATCGCAAGGCTATGCGCTCAATATGCTGGAAGAGCGCGGCGAGCTGTTTATCGGTGCCAATGTGCCGCTTTATGAAGGCATGGTGATCGGCGAAAATGCCAAACCGGAAGACCTTGAAGTCAACCCGATGAAATCAAAACAGCTTACCAACTTCCGTTCGACCGGTAAGGATGATGCCATTCGCCTCACGCCGCCGCGTCTGATGACGCTGGAACAAGCGATTGCCTATATTGATGATGATGAAATGGTGGAGGTAACGCCTAAATCCATCCGTCTGCGCAAACGCCATCTTGACCCGCATGAGCGCAAAAAGGCCAGCCGCAAAAAGGCCGGATAATATCAACGCTGCGGCTATTGCGTTAAACCAAAGAGTACGTCATTCTTTCGCCTCTATTAGGATGGTTACAGGGGGAAGTTATGGATTGGATGTTTCTGCCACTAAAGCGCTATGCCGATTTTTCGGGCCGTTCGCGGCGTAAAGAATATTGGATGTTCTGGCTTTTCCAAGTCTTGGTGTTGGTATTTTTGGCTCTCATACTTTTTGTCGTCGGTTTTGGTGAGGTTGACCCTTATACTGGGGAGCCAGAATTTACCGGAGCTGGAATCGCGGTATTGAGCGCCATGACATTATTTGTATTGGCCATTCTGGTACCGAATATCAGCGTTACTGTGCGGCGTTTCCATGACCAGGGTAAATCTGGGTGGATGTATCTGCTGAACTTTATCCCCTATGTTGGCGGTATAATTGTATTTGTTTTCATGTTGCTGCCTGGAAAGATAGGTGAAAATGAATATGGCTCTGATCCGAAAATGATCGACAATGTTGATGATATTTTCTCTTAAATATTGAACAGAATAATTGCATGATTGCTATAATCGACCAAGCGCATAGCTAATGAATATGACATCAAATATTCTTGGTGTGTCAGCAGTTTTTGCTCTTGCTCTGCTCTCATCATGCGCGGAGCCGATAGCACCTGTTGCGGCTGGAAAAGCGATTAATAGCCAAGACAATAATGGACAAGACAATGATAAGGGCAATCTGTCGGCCCGTTCCTGCGCGCAAAATGCGATAGCCTTGCAGATATTGGGCAGCGGTGGGCCGATCGCAGACGATCATCGTGCGGGGGCGAGCAATCTGGTCTGGATTGATGGCAAGGCGCGGCTGCTGGTTGATGCAGGGGCTGGCAGTTTTGTGCGCTATGGGCAGGCGGGTGCTAATTTTGCCGATCATGATGCGATATTGCTCACCCATTATCATGGCGACCATATTGGCGGCTTGCCCGGTCTGCTGAATGCAGGCAGCTTTGCCGGCCGAACAGAGCCTTTGCTCATCGCCGGGCCGCAAGGCAGTGATATCTTCCCTTCAACCCAAAAATTGGCGCAGGCGTCCATCGGCCCTGATGGGCTGCTGCCCTATCTTGCCCCTTATTTGGATGGTGAGAATGATTTCCCGCCATTGGAAACGCGGTCTATTTCCACACAGACAGGCGCTGTGCAGAAAGTGATGGAGCGTGACGGGGTAAAGGTAAGAGCGGTGCGGGTTCATCATTTGGAGGTTCCCGCGCTTGCCTATATTGTTGAGACAGGCGGCAAGACTATCGTTTTTGCAGGGGATCAAAGCTTTTTGAGCGACGATTTTCTGGCCGCAATTAGCGGTATGACGCCCGATATATTGGTGATGCACAATGCCATCAGCATGGCCGATGGACAGCCGCGCGGCCTGCACCGTGATGGCAGGTCTATTGGTGAGGTGGCGGGGAAAGCAGGAGCCAAACAGCTTATACTCACCCATAATATGCAGCGCGCGCTCAATGATAGGGACGCGGTCATGATAGCGATCCGTGAAAATTATGATGGGCCGGTAGAGATTGCCGATGATCTGGATTGTTACCCGTTATGAAAACCGGGTTTATAAAAAGCGAGTTTATCAAAAGCGTTGGCGCAGATTAAGCAAAGTTTATGATTTGCTGGATATAGCCCCCGAAAGTGGAAGGGGTTGCCAATGCGCTGGATGTTTTTGCCATTTTTTCGATATGCCGAATTTTCAGGCCGGTCACGGCGACGGGAATATTGGCTGTTTCAGCTCCTTAACAGCTTCGTGCTGATTTTATGTGTCATTCCCGTGATGGCGGGTCTGCTCGGCAGTGATGATTATGATTCATATAGTGGAGAATTTGAATCGCCACCAGAATTCTCCCAGCAGGAAGTTTTGCAGCAGCGCAGTTTTGCTCCGGTTTCATTGCAGCGGGTTTCAATGCAATCTGTTCAAAAGCGTTCTTGCGAACCTTTTTGTGCATCGCCAAATCCATCGCGCAGCGAAACGCAGAGCGATTTTGCTGCAGCGACTGATGATAGTGCAATGGGATTGCTTATGGCATCATCGGGCTTTGTGGCTTTAATCATCTGGTGGTTGGCCAGCTTCATTCCGCATTTGGCGCTGAGTGTGCGGCGATTGCATGATATTAATCTGTCGGGCTGGCTATTTGTGCCTTTATATCTCGGCATGGCGATACCGATTGTTGGCGGTCTGGTTTCCTTGGTCTATATTGGCCTGATGTTTGTTACTGGCAGCAGGGGCAGCAATAAATATGGCGATGACCCGAAGGCAGAGCGCCATTATGAAGCCGTGTTTGCTTAGGTCCTGACCCTAGGGCCTTATCTGCGGCTTTTACCGCAAATGCCGCTGGTCCAGCACATCATACTTGCCCTTATTGCCGCAATTTGCTCTAGCATTTTGCGGTCAATATGGCTGCGGCCAATAGTGAGATAATGCGTGAAGGCAGGTAATGATATGAGTGATGAAACACAGAGCAATCAGGGCGATTGTCCACCGGACCGCCTTTCGGTTTTCCCTGGCAGCGATTTTTATAATGGCGATTTGCTGGCGCGCGGCGTGGGCATTCGTTTTAAGGGCGAGCAGCGCACCACGGTTGAGGAATATTGCATTTCTGAAGGCTGGATAAAGGTACAGGCGGGCAAAACGCTTGATCGCAAAGGCCGCCCGCTGACCATCACGCTAAAAGGCCCGGTTGAGGCATGGTATGAAGATTTGGGCGATGATGCGCCTATCGCGAAATCTGCATAAAGATACATCTGCCATTCACTGCTAGATTTCTACTGACGCCCTGACAATATGGATGTTATTGCGCGGCGTTCACCGCTTGCTTACCATTTGTGGTTAAGGAAGACCTATTATGTACGGATCAGAAAAATCAGCAAATGACCCGCGCCCGCAAAGCGCAGTAGGGCATGGTGTAGGATGGGCAGGCCTTGTCGCGCTTGTCATATGGATTATCTTCTCGCGAAATTTTGGCAGTGTGATGACCTTTTTGGGTGTGCCGCCGCAATTTTTCGGGCTGGATATCATGCCCGAGCGAGCCGATGGCCGCTATTTTGCCTTTTTGTGCGTGGTCTTTGTCGGCATTTTCATGGTGTCATGGTCACTGATAGTCGAGAAGGTTCATCGCCGCGCATCAACCGGCATTGACTGGTCAAACCGCAAAAAAGTGCGTGAGATTATTGATATCAGCCAGATTAAATTGGTCGGCCTTTGGGCGACATGGGCCATTATTGCCTTATTATACAGTCTGTGCCGCTGGTATTGGGAGGGGAATTATCTTTTCTCGATGGAGGTTTTCACCTTCTTTGCGCCGCTACTTTTTCTTGGCTCAATACCCTATGTCATATGGTTGGACCGCTATTTGGTGGAACCGCATGACGGCGCGTGGCATTTTGGCGCATTGATATGCGGCATCAAGGAATGGGACCGCAGCGCCGTTGCCAACCATGCCCGTAGCTGGGCCGTGAAGGGCTTTTTTCTAGCGTTTATGATCTCCATCGTCCCTGGCGGTTTTGGTGAATTTGTGCGGCTGGACTTTGCCACATTGGCGGGCAATCCCGTTGCCATATCCTATGCTCTGATAACCGCCATGTTTATAGTCGATGTGCATTTTGCCACTGTCGGCTATTTGCTGACCATGAAGCCATTGGATGCGCATATCCGCACGGCCAATCCCTATCTTTCCGGCTGGTTGGCCGCGCTGATGTGCTATCCGCCTTTTATCCTTATGGGCAATGGCAGGCCGCTACATTATGAGGTTGATACCGTGGGCTGGACCAATTTGCTGGCCGGTGACACTGTGATGTTGACCATATGGGGCGTGCTGATGGTCTTTTTGACGGGTATATATGCCTGGGCAACCATGGTGTTCGGGCTGCGTTTTTCTAACTTGACCCATCGCGGAATTTTGACGCACGGCCCATATAAATGGACCAAGCATCCGGCCTATCTTTCTAAAAATGCCTTTTGGTGGCTGGGAACCCTGCCGTTCATTACTGCGTCCGGTTCATGGACAGAGGGCCTGCGCAACGCCGTTATATTGGGCATTATCACTGCCATTTATTATTGGCGCGCACGCACAGAGGAAAAGCATCTTATGGCTGACCCTGATTATCAGGCCTATGCTGCATGGATGGAGCGTAACGGCCCTGTACCATTGGCGATTAACCGTGTGCTGGGGCTATTTGGTCGCAACAGCAAAACGTCTATCGCGACAGAGCAAAAAGGCTCTCAACCCGCTGAATAAATAGGCTTATTGGCCATTGTCCGCTCGCTTTGGATAAAACAAAACCCGCCGCGAATAATCACGGCGGGCTTTGCCTGCGAACCCGAAGGACAAAAGAATGAGGGAGATTTATCCCACGAGTCGAAGTCTATATAGCGCTAAAATCAGAAACGGGTACCTAATTCAACACCAAATATCCGTGGTTCGTTTACAAAAGCGGTTAAGTTGTTGAAATCAATGCCGCCAGTTGCCGATGTATCATTTGTAATATTACGTGCAAAAGCCGCGATATCAAATTTTCCATTATTGCTGCGATAGCCAATGCGCAAACCGCCTTCGAGCAGATTGTCATCAGCAAACTCAACTGAATTATAGAGGAAAAACTGTACGCGGCTGCGATAATACCAATCGGTAAAGGCATAAATCTCGCCGCCGCCAACGGGTACGCCATAACCAGCGGTCCAGTTCACGGTCCAGCGCGGTGCCTGCGGCAAACGGTTGCCATCAATGGATGCAATGCCGGGCGCGAGCAGCGGATCAAGAACCGTGCAAGGCGCACCGCAAATGGCGACGCCCAGACCTTCATCCTGAATCTCGTTTTCATTATAACCAACACCGATGCTGATATCCAGATTGTCTATAGGGCGCGCTTGCAGCTCTGCCTCAAAACCATAGGATTCAACATCATCCGCATTTATCAATGTGGTGAAGTTAGAGCCGCCGCCAACTGCGGTGAGCTGCAAATCTTCTATGTTGGAGTAATAGCCGGTCAGGTTGAAGCGGGCTGCGCCATCCAGAAATGTCGTCTTAATGCCTGCCTCATAAGACATTGCACGCTCCTGATCTGCGACCGAAATATCGCGGCCAAAAGCAAGGCGGCCCTGTATTGATGGAGCGCGAAAACCCCGTGCGGCGCGCGCAAACAGGTTGATGTCATCACTGGCTGCATAGACCAGGCTGGCATCCCAGGTGACAATATTTGCATCAACAGAGGTAGACACAGGGGCAACTGGCCCACCAAAGCCCAGAAAGCCCGGACGGGTATCAACAGGGCGCGATGCCGTGAAATCGCGGCTATCGTCATTATAACGCGCACCGCCCTGAAGCGTGAGACCATTGCCAAAATCATATTCCAACGTGCCGCCTACATTATAAACGTTCAGCTCTTGAAAGTTAATGCCGTCCGCGCGTGTTTCATCGCGGCCAAATAATGTGCCTTGCGGACCGCGCAATACCTCAACACGATCAACATCAAAAACCGGAAAGCCTTTCAAAATCGGGCTTTCCAGCACGACATCATCATAGACCAGACTAACAGGCTGTGAGCGCGCCGTTTCATCAAATCGGTTTTGAAATTATCAGAAACTGAAATCATCATAAACCGGCGCTACTGACTGGTTCCAATCGCCATTATAAAGGGCCAGCAATTCCTCTGCTGGTGTTTTTCCGCGCCGCACAATTTCGTGTAATGGCTCTAAAAAGCCGGTTTCATTATCACCGCTGCTGTTTAGGCGATTGCGCGCCGCCAATCCCGATGATGCGATGGACAATATTTCGGCAGCAATATCGCCCAAAATACGGCCCTTGCCGATAGGCGCGGCAAAGCCCTTTTGCGGAACGCTATCGCGCAAAATCTGGCGTTCCTCCATGGTCCAGTCTTTAACAACATCCCATGCGGCATCTAATGCGCCTTGATTATAAAGCAGGCCGACCCAAAAGGCGGGCAGGGCGCAAATGCGGTTCCACGGGCCGCCATCTGCGCCGCGCATTTCCAAAAAGGATTTCAGGCGTACTTCTGGAAATGCCGTCGAAAGATGGTCATTCCAATCATCAATTGTCGGTTTTTCGCCGGGCAGTGCAGGCAATTTTCCAGCCAGAAAATCGCGAAAACTTTGCCCCGCAGCATCAATATATTGGCCATTGCGATAGACAAAATACATCGGCACATCGAGCATATAATCAACATAATGCTGATAGCCAAAGCCCTCTTCAAAAACAAAGGGCAGCATGCCGGTGCGCTGCGGGTCTGTGTCTGACCAGATATGGCTGCGATAGGAAAGATAGCCATTGGGCTGATTTTCCGTAAATGGCGAATTGGCGAACAATGCGGTTGCGAGCGGTTGCAAGGCCAGCCCGACGCGGAATTTTTTGGCCATATCGGCTTCGCTGGCATAATCCAGATTGACCTGAATAGTGCAGGTGCGCAGCATCATATCCAGCCCCAAATTGCCGACTTTCGGCATATGGTTCATCATGATTTTATAGCGGCCCTTTGGCATGATGGGCAGGTCGTCGCGGGCTTTGTCCGGCCACATGCCCAGGCCCAAAAAACTTTTGCCCGTTTTTGCGCCAATGGCCTTTACCTGCTCCAAATGGCGGCCGGTTTCCGCGCAAGTCTGGTGCAAATTATCGAGCGGCGCGCCTGATAATTCCAATTGCCCTGCTGGCTCTAAACTCACCGTACCATCTGCGCCCTGCATCGCGATAACATTCTGTTTGCCGTCGCTGGCCGTTTCATAAACCGGTTCCCAGCCAAATTCTGTGAGCGCCATGAGCAGATCACCAATACCGCCTTCTTCGCCATAGCTGGGGGCATGTTTGTCCGTGCTACAATAGACAAATTTTTCGTGCTCCGTGCCGATACGCCAATCGCTTTGCGGCTTTTCGCCTTGCTGCATTGGCTCGATCAACTGCGCAATATCAGTGATAATCGGGCTGGCGGTTTTGTCTGATGTTCGGGTGCTCATGACCGCCGGTTTACTGATAGTATATTTGATAAACCAGCATTATTTTTACATATGCAATGCTTTAGTCAACCGTGGCACGAAAGATGATGGCAAATGTTTCTGAAGGCCCCAATGTGTCCGCCAAGCCTGTGACTGTTCCGCGCGGTGATGCTGCGGGATCATATGATATGGTAAAAGGGTCTGTTTCCGCTCCGTCATCTGCATCATCATCTTCTGCGGTTAACGTGCCTGAGCAATTGCTGCCAGATTGGAGTGAACCTATAACATAGCTGATATTAGAGAGCAGTACGTCACCAGCCACAATATCAGTGGCTGTGCCGCTACCGGTATTGCTGACAACTATGCAATAACGAATGGTCGCACCGGGTATCGCTTTTGGATCATCTGTGCCGTTTATGGGGTCAGATATGATCTGCGAAATCTTGGTGACAGCCAATTGTGTTAACGGATTGCAAAGTGTGAAATCCTGAATGGTGATAGCCTGTTGTCCAGGGTTGGCAGGGATGTTGAAATTATGATTTCCATATTCAATGGTGATGACATCAACAGCTTCTTGGAAAGTGATAACCAGATTGCCGTCCGGTTGGTCACTATCTGAGGGGATGTCACCAAAAGCTTCATTACCTATAACAAAATTTGCGGTGCTATTGGTAAGCACCGGATTGATTTGAGTGCCATTAAAAAAGCCAATAACACGAACCCGATCGGCGAATTGGTTGGCGCCATGGTCGATATCGGCCAGACTAAATTGTGCACCCTCAACGGCGCTGGGCAGGATAATTGTCGTAGTCGCTACGTCGTTGATATTGTTCATATCAGTGAGTTGGATCAACTGGTTCTGCCCTGTTTGGCCGCCATTAATAATATTTTGCAAATTTGGTGATTGGCCACCAAGTGCCGCATTATTTAAAAACGTTCCGTCGTTGGTCAACTGAAAGCGAATGTCACCCAAACCAGCCACGGCAAATATGTTGTCTAGACTACCAGCGGCCCAAGACCGCGTATCCCAATCGAACACTGACGATCCTGCTGGACAAACCAGGGTTGGCGCTACGCCTGCGGTGCGTGTTCCTTGCACAGTGAAAGCAACGGAAGCATCATCATCTTCGTCAAATGAGCCATTATTGACTGTCGAATCCTGATCTGTGGTGGACGAAGCGATAATCTCTGCATTGTTGGTGACGACTGCTGAGGCGGGTGCATTGACCGTTACGATAATGTCTATGCTGCTCGACTCGCCTGGGGCTACAGAGCCCACATTCCATATGCCCGTTACATTGTCATAATTGCCTGTACCTAAGGCGCTGACAAAAACTGCCCCGGCGGGCAGGATATCTCGAACTTGTACGCTATTGGCGGTTTCCGGCGAAAGGCTGTTATTCTCTACAGTCAATGTATAGGTTACATTGCTGCCTGCCAGAGGGTTGTTATTGCTGACTGTTTTTGAAAGTGAAAGGTCGGCACCTTCTGTAATTGGCTCTGGAGTTAGGAAAAGATCTGCCTGAAAAAATGTGCCGGTTGATCCATCGCCGCCTGCAACGCCATTATTGTCAAAATCGCAGACAAATAAAGTCCATGTACCAGCCGAATTCTGCCCTGCAAAACCTGCATTCAAGCTGTTGGCAGGCGCGAATGTACGTTGATAAGGCGGTACGATTGTTGTTGCTGTGGCAATATCATTGGCTGTGTGCGCGGCAATGCCTGTAGCTGCTTGATCGTCCAGCAGGACATTATAATTATCGGCTGCCCCGCCAGTTAGCACTTTTGCAGTGATGATATTGCCCGCAGGCGATCTTAAAAACAGGGCAACATCATCGCGGTCACCATGGGATAGCAAAACGCCCAGATTAACATCACCGACTGTAAAACTGTCAGTTACAATAAAATCACGTTGCAATGCCGCGGCTGCGCTACAGGCGTTGGTGTCGGTAATCCCGCCAGCAGCACTGTCTGTGCTGTTAGTATAACGCATCGTCGTTTGTGCTGATGCAGGAGATGTAACGAGCACAGCTATAGCGCTGATAATAAGGCAAAAAAATCTTACCAAGCGTGATATGTTAGCTATATTTTCCATGTCTGTTCCGTTTCCAGAACACCATTGATAAGCCCAAAGAATTTAATAAGTCTAAAAATTGGCCAGAACAGCCTTTAAAATATTGTAAAATTGCACCGCTTTTATCGCAGGAAATTTTATTGCCAATCGCCTGCCGCCGCCATCCAAATGCTGATAGCTGATAATGCAGCGGTTTCCGCGCGCAATATGCGTGGCCCCAAAGATATGGGGACAGCATTTTCATGACTTTTAATCTTGGCGTTTTCCTCATCAGTAAATCCGCCTTCCGGTCCGATAAGGATAGCCGCTGGCCCTTTATGCTGCTGCATATGGTTAAAGGCTGAACTGTCAGCAGCGCCTTCGTATAAGCGCTCATCTGCAAAGAAAAGGCGGCGGTCTTTTGGCCAGTCATTAAGCAGGCTTTGCAGATCGCGCATCTCGGCAAGTTCGGGTAAGGCAGTACGTTCGCATTGTTCCGCTGCTTCTGTCATATGGGCGCGCAGTTTCTCTGGCTTAATATGGTCAATAATGGTGCGCTGTGTGCGCACGGGCTGTAGGCGGTGAATGCCCAATTCGCATGCCTTTTCTGCTAGCCAATACCATTTGTCTTTCTTCACCGGCGCTGCGCAAAGCCATAAATCCGGCACTGTTTCCCGGCTGCGCAAATGCTCATCCATGGTCAATATAATCTGGCGTTTGCCCAATTTGGTAACCAGCGCGCGATATTCGCCGCTTAAATTATCGCACAGCACCACATTATCACCTTCGCTAATGCGCATGACATTACGCAGATAATGGACCTGTCCACCCTGCAATGTGACATCAACGCCCAGAGATAAAGGCGTATCGACAAAAAGACGGGGAAGGGATTTGGGCGGCCAAGCGGGTGTGGCGGGCATATTATGTCCTGAATTATGTGGCTCTTATATTGATAAAAGCATGTTTTGATGCGTGGATAAACAATCTTCGACAAAAGCGGAGCAAGCGGTTATGGCATTTTCATGGCCACAGAGCGCAAGAATATCAATCAGATAACACCGGATAGTGAATATCGCGGCCTTATTGGACTGGTGCCAACTTCATTGCGCGGCTTTGCATTATTGGCGCGATTTGATCGGCCTATAGGCTGGTGGCTGCTCTTCTGGCCCTGCGCATTTGGCACTGTCTTGGCAGGCGATTTGTGGCGCGATTGGCCGCTATTATTATGGTTTCTCCTCGGCAGTATTGCCATGCGCGGGGCGGGCTGTGTCTATAATGATATTGTTGACCGGGAGCTGGATGCGCAGGTTGCCCGCACTGCATCGCGCCCTTTGCCCAGCGGACAGGTATCGCTACGCGCGGCGTGGATATGGCTGGTCTTGCTGTGCCTAACCGGCCTTATCGTGCTGTTGCAATTGCCGTTTGTTGCGCAGATTATCGCGCTGGGCAGCCTGGCGCTGGTCGCGGCCTATCCGTTTATGAAGCGCATTAGCTGGTGGCCACAGGCTTGGCTGGGCATGGTGTTTAGCTGGGGTGCTTTGGTGAGCGGGGCCAGTGTTATTAGTGGCTGGCCACAGATGGAAATCTTATGGCTTTATGCCGGATGTATTTTTTGGGTCATTGGCTTTGACACTATTTACGCGCTGCAAGATGTTGAGGATGATGCGCTGGCGGGTATAAAATCCTCTGCGCGGGCATTGGGCGATAATATCCGCTTTGGCGTGCTGGTCTTTTACCTGCTCACCATTGGCTGCTGGGCCATGGCGATTTGGAGCAAGCGGCCTGATAGTCTGGCGCTGCTCGCCATATTGCCGGTTAGCGTGCATCTGCTATGGCAAATTATCACGCTAAAACCCGATGATGGGCGCGACCCGCTCATCAAATTTCGTAGCAACCGGATGGCCGGTTTGCTAATGTTTCTAGCCTGCGCCACATTGGGCTTAGCGGGGTGATAGGTTGAGCACGGCGCGTGAACGTCTAACATTAATAAGGATAATTTATGACCGATAACCAAGAATATACCCCGCCCAAAATCTGGACATGGGATGAGGCGAGTGGCGGGCGGTTTGCCAATATTAACCGGCCTATATCGGGCGCGACCAAGGAGAAGGATTTGCCAGTTGGCAAGCATCCTTTGCAGCTTTATTCATTGGCGACGCCCAATGGTGTGAAGGTCACCATGATGCTGGAGGAGCTGCTGGAAAAGGGGCATCAGGGCGCAGAATATGATGGTTGGCTGATTAACATTCAGGAGGGGGACCAGTTCACATCCGGCTTTGTGGGCGCAAACCCTAATAGCAAAATCCCTGCGATGATGGACCATAGCGGCGGTTTGGCGGGTGATGAACCCGTGCGCGTTTTTGAATCGGCATCTATTCTTTTTTATCTGGCCGAAAAATTTGGCGAGTTTTTGCCAACCGAAATTCGCGCGCGCACAGAGGTGATGAACTGGGTATTCTGGCAAATGGGTAGCGCGCCTTATCTGGGCGGCGGTTTTGGCCATTTTTATGCCTAAGCGCCCAATAAGCAGGAATATCCCATTAACCGTTTCGCGATGGAGGTGAAACGGCAAATGGATGTGCTGGATAAGCGCTTGGCCGATAATCGCTATCTGGGCGGCGATGATTACACCATTGCCGATATTGCGGTCTTTCCATGGTATGGCGCGCTGGCCAAGGGCTTGCTTTATGAAGCAGGCGAGTTTTTGCAGGTCGCCGAATATAAAAATGTGCAGCGCTGGACCAATGAGATTTTTGAACGGCCCGCAGCGAAACGTGGCCGCATGGTCAACCGCGCATGGGGTGAGCCAGAGACGCAATTGCTAGAGCGTCATGATGCCAGTGATTTTGAACTGCGCACACAGGATAAAATTGGCGGGGAAAGCCCGGAGGCCGTTTAACCGCTCAGCCTATTATTTACCGCATAAAATAAGCCGCTTCCAGCACAGGCCGGGAGCGGCTTTTGTTTGTTTATATGGCCCATGCATATGATGCAGGGACATTGTTTCGCTGTTTATAATCCCATCAGGGCAGGGCGTTTTCTAAATATGTTAGATCCTGGTCATTGGTGACCTGCACCATAGTGCCGCATCCCGATGGTACGGGTGTTGCCGGATCATCCATATTGGACAATATTTCGCTGTCCAATGCGTCTG
>CAZAHS010000021.1:0-17615 GCA_964484855.1 uncultured Sphingomonadaceae bacterium
TATCAAAATACACATCCTGACTATCGGTATAGCGCAGATTGACATGCTCTATATCCTGCATCGTCACGCCGGTCGCATTGGTCGGCACCAGCACGAAAGACAGGTTTTTATAGCGATCGCCAGCATCGCCCGAACGCACAAGACAATAGATATAATCCGCCCAATCCGCGCCGGTGCACCAGCGTTTTGCGCCATTGATAACAATATCATTACCATCGCGCCGCGCGGTTGTTTCCACACTGGCCAGATCGCCGCCAATATTGGGTTCAGACAGGCCATAGGCCAGAAAAATCTCACCCTTTGCCACCTTAGGCAAAATCGCATTTTTCTGCGCCTCACTGCCATTTTCAGACAGGTTCATGCCGGCATAAAAACTGGTGTGGATATAGGGGCCAGCCAATGCCGCGCCGCCGCGCGATAATTCCTCAATCACCGCAATCGCCGCCACCAAATCCGGCCCAGCCCCGCCATAATCCTGATCGACCGTCAGCGCGGTCAGGCCCATTTTGTTAAACTGCGCATAGACATCGCGCGGCCATTTGGCCTCTCGGTCCCATGCCTTGCGCTTCTCCGGCGGGGCATGCTGCGCGATAAAGCGCTGCACCTGCGCACGAATGGCGCTCACATGGTCTGGCTCGTCAATGAAGGTTTGTTCCATTATCTAAACTCCCCTGCGGTCATTGCGAGGAGCGATAGCGACGCGGCAATCCAGAATGGCGCGTAGCGCTCTGGATTGCTTCGCTCTGCTCGCAATGACGATAAAAACATCATCAATTCCCCGTCAGCTTTGGCGCACGTTTTTCGGCCATAGCGGCCACGGCCTCGCGCCGGTCGTCCAGAAAGTTGGAAACGCTTTCATAGCCGATACTGGCATCCATTAACTGCGCCGCCAATGCCTTGAGCGGAATATTGGTCACCGTCTTGGTCCAGCGCACCGCCCATTTGGGATTGCCCAAAATCTTGCCGCAAATCTCAGCCACCTTGGCGTCCAACTCATCGGCGGGCAATGCATAGTTGATAAGGCCCAAATCCTTGGCTTCTGATGCGCTCAATAAATCGCCGGTCATCAGCAATTCCTTCGCCTTGGCATAGCCGATAAGCTGCGGCCAGATAAGCGCCCCGCCATCGCCCGCCACCAGCCCGACTTTCACATGCGGGTCGCCTATTAGCGCTTTTTCATCGGCAATAATAATATCACACAGCAGCGCAATCGTCGCGCCCAAACCAGCCGCTGCGCCATTTAAGCGGCAGATAATGGGCTTTTCCATCTCTAATAGGCCAGAGACAATGCGCTTTGCATCCCATGCAATGCTGCGAAATTTGGCCGGGTCGTCAATCTGCTCGGCAAACCAGTCAAAATCGCCGCCCGCACAAAAGGCGCGGCCCTTTGCCGAGAGGATGATGATATCGCTGTCTGCATCGCGCTGCAAATCGGTAAATATCGTCGCCAATTCATCATGCATGATTGCATCAACGCCATTGACCGGATGATCGGAGGTTATAAACGCGGTTAATATCTTGCCATCGCGCTGAAAGGTAAAACGCTGATAATCCGCGCTTTCAATTGCGAAAGGCGCGGCCATTATTCCGCCCCCACTTTGACCACGCGGCGGCCAATATTTTCACCGCGAAACAGGCCGCAAAATGCTTCTGGCATGGTTTCTAACCCGTCAAAGCGCTCTTCCTGTAATTTTATCTCTCCCTTGGCGATCATCCCCGCCATGGCTTGCAATGCTTCGGGGAACATTTTGGCGTGATAAAACACCACCAGCCCGCGCATCATAATCTGGTGCGTAATAAACGGCGTGGTGTTGCGAATACCGGGCCTATCCTCAAGCGCCAGCGAATAATCTGCCACTTGCCCCGCCACACAGATGCGCCCATTTAGCCGCATCTTGGGCAGCACGCGCTCAATCATCGCATTGCCGACATTGTCATAAAGAAGGTCAATCCCGTCCGGCAGGGCGCTGCTAATCGCAGTGTCCAGATCATCGACGCTTTTGTAATTTATCGCGGCGTCAAATCCCGCTTCTTGGGTCAGCCAGTCGCATTTGGCATCACTGCCCGCAATGCCCACAACTTTGGATGCGCCCCACGCCTTTGCTAATTGCCCAGCCGTTGCGCCAACAGGGCCAGCGGCAGAAGAGATCAGCACCGCATCGCCAGCGCGAAATTGCGCGGTTTCTTTAAGCCCGCAATAGGCGGTCAGCCCCGGCACGCCCAGCACGCCAATCCAGTAAGATAGCGGCAGGCCTGATATCTCCTTGGGCGTGACAGGGCCAATAAATCCCTTGCCATTATGGATGCTGTGCGTGCGCCAGCCGCCGGCAAAAAACACCAAAGTGCCTTCCGGGTATTTGTCATGATTGCTGGCCTCAACACGGCCAACCGAAAACCCGTCCATCGGCGCCCCAATTTTCTGCGCCGCGGCATAGGTGGCAGAGCCAGAGAGGCGCGAGCGGGTGCCTGGATCAACCGAATTATAAATATGCGCAATGCGAAACTCGCCCGCCCCCGGCTCTGGCAGCGGCGTACTTTCCATTTTGAAATCTTGCGGTTCTGGCAAACCTTCACAGTAGCGCGCCAGCACAATTTGTTGCATATCACTTGTCATGTTGGCCAGCCCATCCTCTTTGCTATTTTTATTGGAGTGCAGCAGACCATGAAGCAGTCATGGCTGTCAACTCTGGCATGGCGCGGCGTGGCTGGCTTTGGCGCGCTTATGCTGATGATGGGCGTTACGGCCTGCGCGCCTGAAGCTGCACAAACTTCAGGGCAAGACAGAAGCAACGCCGATATTTTAATCCGCCTGTCCGATGCAGAAATTCGCGGGCTTGATCCGCAAAAAGTCTCTGATCTGGCGGCGATTCGCGTGGCGCGGGACCAGTTTGAAGGGCTGACCCGCTTTAATGGCAAGGGCGAGGCAGAGGCGGGTTTGGCCAAGGATTGGCAGATAAGCGCGGATGGTAAAATATGGACCTTTGCCTTGCGCAATGCCTTGGAATTTTCTGATGGTCAGCCCATCACAGCGCAAGTTTTTGCAGATATGTGGCAGCGTTTGCAGGCTGATGAAACCGCATCACCGCATAAGGCATTATTTGCCGCGATTGACGATGTTACCGCACCTAATGCCAAAACCGTGCAGGTCATATTGGCCAATCCCTATCCTGAACTGCCTGCCTTGCTGGCCCATCCGGCAATGGCGGCATTGCCCATGCACCGCATTGCAGCGGCAGGTGACGCATGGACAAGCGACCGGCCCATGGTGACCAGCGGCCCCTACCGCGCATCATCATGGGTTTTGAATGACCGCCTGTCGCTGGATAGCAATCCGCGCTGGCATGGCGGCAAGCCTGCTATTGCCAATGTGGCATGGAAACCATCTGATGATGCGCTCAACGGTATGCGTCAGGTATTGGGCGGCGCGGCGGATATTGCCAGTGATTACCCCGCAAACCGCCATCAATGGCTCACAGAAAATTATGCGCAATATGTCCATGTGTCTGATTATCTGGGCACCTATTATTTTGCCTTTAACACCCGCCGCCCGCCATTTGATAATGCGCTTATACGCCAGGCCTTATCAATCAGTGTTGACCGCAAATTCCTCACCGAAGATTTAATCGCCATGGGCAATAAACCGGCATGGTCCGTGGTCCCGCCTGCCCTGTCTAGCGCAGATAATGATGTTCCTGAATATTTGCGCGCGGCAGGGTTGGACACTGCTAATAAAGCCGAAATTCTGGACTTTGCGCGCAAACAGCTTGCCCATGCCGGCTATGATGCGGACAATCCATTGCGCTTTGAAATCCGCATCAACACATCGCGCGAACATAAGCGGGTTGCCGTTGCTCTGGCGGCCATGTGGGCCGAATTGCCGGTTCAGGCCAGCATATTGAACACAGAAGCATCGCTGCATTTTGCAAGCCTGCGGCGCGGGGATTTTGATCTGGCGCGCTCTGGCTGGATTGCCGATTTGCCAACTGCGGAAAATTTTCTAAACGTCCATACATTAGCGGCAGGGCCATCAAATTATAGCGGCTATAATAAGCCGATATTCGATAGGGCTATGCGACTTGGCCGGGAAACCGGCGAGCAGCGCTATTTTGAACGCGCCAATGACCAGCTAATGGCGGATATGCCCATATTGCCGCTTTACCATTATACCGCCCGCTCATTGGTCAGCCCGCGTATATCTGGCTGGCATGATAATCCGCTCAATATCCACCCCAGTGCAGACTTGTCATTGCGCAATGACAATTAGGGTCAGGCCCTATGAAATAATAGCACTATTCTATGAATAGTTGTAGCATGGCCTTGTGAATCGCATTCTACACAATATTACCGCCATAGGGCTGCTGTTTCTACTCGCATCTTGCGGCTCGGATGGGGGTAAAAATCCGGTTATCTCCATTATAGATTCCCAAAAAACGCTGTTTGAAATCGGCCGGCGCAGCCTATCCCCCGGCGCGCGTAATATCCGCATGGCGATTGCGCAGGGGCTGGTGCGTTTTGATGATAAAGGGCAAATTACGCCCGGTCTGGCTGAACGCTGGGTGGTGACTGATGATGGCCTGAGCTATGTTTTCCGCATTCGCAACCAAGACTGGTCAGATGGAACGGATGTTAATGCCGCCGATATTGCCAGAGGGCTGAGCGAAAGGCTGAAAATAGAGCGCACGGGCACGCTTGCCGCTGATGTTGCCGCCATCCGTGATATACGCGCGATGACCCAATTTGTGGTTGAGGTGCGGCTAAATAACCCTTTCCCCAATTTGCTCCAGATTATGGCGCAACCCGAAATGGGTGTGCGGGTTGATGGGCGCGTATCAGGGCCACTCAATCTGGATAGTCAGGCCGTACCTGCAGAGCTTTCCAAATTGCCGCTCACACCAGAGGAAGCGGAAAGGCTGGAACGCAAATCGCCATTACCCCTTTTGGTGCGCTCTGATAAAGCGTCAAAAAGCGTTGAGCTGTTCCGCACAGGCCGCGCTGATATGATTTTGGGTGGGCGCTTTGACACATTGCCCTTAGTGAATGTCGCCAGTATTGCGCGCAGCCGGTTGCGACTGGACCCTGCAAAAGGCATGTTTGGGCTTATCATTACCAATGGCGACGGCTTTTTGGGCGAAGCGGCCAATCGCGAAGCCTTGGCTATGGCGATAGACCGCTCCAACCTGCTGCCCGCCCTGCAATTAGAAGGCTGGGGCGCCACTACGCGGATCATTCCGCAAGATGTGCCTGATTATACCCCTGTTGTTACTGATCGCTGGCAGGATATGGATATTGCAGAGCGCCGCGCTACCGCGCGTTTGCGGGTGGTAAGCTGGCAAAATCGCAACCGCTTTGCCCGCACTTTGCGTGTTGCCATGCCCAAGGGCGCAGGCGCGCGCTACCTGATGGCCAAATTGCGCGCCGATTGGCGGCTTATCGGCATTGATGTGCAGATGGTAACCAATGGCAGCTATGCCGATTTGGAGCTGATTGACGAGGTCGCCCGCTATAATGGCGCGGAATGGTATATCTCCCAGCTTGGCTGTGCGCGCCGGAAACTGTGTGATGAGGAAAGCGAATATTTGTTGCAGGAGGCCCGTGCAACTTTTGATACTTCGCAAAGAGCACAAAAAATGGCCGAAGTCGAAACGCAGATGACGCGCTTTAACAATTATATTCCGCTCGGCCAGCCTATCAGATGGTCATTGGTGCGCGGTGATATTAACGGATTTACGCCCAACACTATTGGCCTTCACCCCTTGCTTCCGCTGCTGGAATCCCCAAATTAAATATTGGGCAGCAAATTAAGGAACTAAGCATGGCCGTATCGCCAAGCACAAAAGACATGATTAAACAGGGTCTGGAATCCCTGCCCCGCGACCCGAAAGCCGTGCGCCAGCGCGTAGAGGCATTGGAAACTATTTTGGAGCGCAGCCTGGTTTTGCCGGGCGTTAAAGTGCCTATCGGTCTGGATAGCATTATCGGCCTGGTGCCGGTTGTTGGTGATATCATTACCGCAATCATGGGCCTTTACATGGTGTGGGAAGCCCGCAATTTGGGGCTTTCACGCTTTCAAATTGCGCGCATGATCGGCAATATTGGCATTGATACACTGGTCGGCAGCGTACCGGTTGCGGGTGATTTCTTTGATCTTTTCTGGCGATCAAACAGCAAGAATTTGCGCATTATAAAGCGTCATCTTGATAAGCATCACCCTGGCGATATCATTATAGAAGGTTAAAACCGGCTGTAATAAATGCAGCCGGGCCTCCCCCAAAATACATTATAAAAACCGGAATACAGGCCCGTCCGCAAGGGCCTGTCCCCAATAGCACGTCCCGAATATAGGCGTTTAATGCTTGTCATCATTTTGCGGCTTTAACATGCCCGGCGACACAAAGCCGATGGGATTAACCGCCATTGCCTTTTGCTTTAGCGTTGCCTCTATCTTGGAATATTCTTCCTCCATCTCACGCGTTACCGATGCTCGCGAAGCCTTAAGCGCCTTGGTGAAATGTATGTGCTCGACAGTGATATTATCGACATTATCAAAACCCTTATCACGCAGCGCAAACAGGCCGGCGCGGCGCACCAGATCTTCCAAATCAGCGCCGGTAAAATATTCAGCCTCTTGCGCAATCTTGTCCAGATCAACATCCATATGCAGCGGCATTTTGCTGGTATGGATAGACAATATGCGGCGGCGGCCATTTGCATCAGGCACCGGCACATAAACCAGTTCATCAAAACGTCCCGGACGCAGCAAAGCAGGATCAACCAAATTGGGGCGATTGGTCGCACCAATGACAACAACCGACTGCATTTCCTCCAGCCCGTCCATCTCTGCCAATATTGTGTTCACCACGCGCTCTGTAACCTGTGGTTCGCCCATGCCGCCGCGCGCTGGCACCAGCGAGTCAATTTCATCAATAAAGATGATGGTCGGCGCAACTTGCCGGGCACGGGCAAAAAGCCGCGCAATTTGCTGCTCACTTTCGCCATACCATTTGGACAGCATATCAGATGATTTGGTCGCAATAAAATTGGCATCAGCCTCTTTTGCAACCGCTTTGGCCAGCAAGGTTTTGCCTGTTCCCGGCGGACCGTAAAGCAAAAAGCCTTTGGCGGGGCGGATGCCCAGCCGCGCAAAAGCATCAGGGTTTTTCAGCGGCAGCTCAACGCCCTCTTTCAGCTTTGCCTGCGCATCATCCAGACCGCCAATATCCCCCCAACCGACATCCGGCGCCTGCACCATAACCTCGCGCATTGCAGAGGGTTGGACACGTTTCAGCGCTTCCATAAAATCATGCCGTGTGACGCACAAATCATCCAGCACCTCTTGCGGCACGGTTTGCTCTTCCAAATTGATTTTCGGCATGATGCGCCGCACAGCCTCAATCGCCGCCTCACGCGCCAATGCAGCAATATCTGCGCCGACAAAACCAAAGCTGGTGCGCGCCAATTCGGCCAAATCAACATCATCAAATAAGGGCATGCCGCGCGTATGAATACCGAATATCTCACGCCGCCCCGCCTCATCAGGCACACCGACAATGATTTCGCGGTCAAACCGGCCTGGACGGCGCAGCGCTTCATCAATCGCATCTGGCCGATTGGTCGCGGCAATCACCACCAGATTGACCCGCGATTCCAGCCCGTCCATCAATGTCAGCAATTGCGCGACCAGTCGCTTCTCTGCCTCACCCTGAACGCGTTCACGCTTGGGCGCGATGGAATCGATCTCATCAATAAACAATATGGACGGCTCGGCCTTTGTGGCGGCTTCAAAAATCTCACGCAGCTTCTTTTCCGACTCGCCATAAGCAGAGCCCATAATTTCCGGCCCATTAATCAGAAAAAACTCGGCATCGCTTTCATTGGCCACTGCGCGCGCCAGCCGCGTTTTGCCCGTTCCCGGCGGGCCATGCAGCAAAACACCGCGCGGCGGATCAACACCCAAACGGGTAAACAGTTCAGGATAGCGCAGCGGCAGTTCCACCATTTCGCGCAATTGGTCAATCGTCTCACCCATGCCGCCAATATCATCATAGGTAACATCGGCGCGGCGCGCATCTTTTGGCTCTTCATATTCCGGGCGCAGCTCAACCTCTGTTTCTGCATCAATATGTACAATGCCTTTGGGCACTGTACTGACCACCACCAGACGCACCTGCGTTAAAGCAAAGGCAGGCGTATTGAGCAATTGGCGCAATTGCGGCGGCATATCCCCGCGATCGACCTGTTGCTGGCCATTAGTGGCAACAAAGTCACCCGCAACCATAGGCCGCCCTGCAAAGCTGCGTTTTAATGCCGCGCTTGAACCTTGCAGCCGCAAATCCTTTTGCGCAGGGGCCAATATGATTTTTTGCGCAGGGCGCGATTCGGCTTTGGCAAGATGGACAAAATCACCAGAACCAACACCGGCACTGGCGCGCAAAAACCCATCAAGGCGCACAAGATCAAGACCCTGATCTTCTGCATAAGGCAATACAGCGCGCGCAGCGGTTTCCTTTTTGCCGCGCACCGCGATGACATCGCCCTCTGTTATGCCAAGCTGCACCATATTGTCTTTGCTAATCCGCGCCAATCCGCGCCCGCTATCCTCTGGCCGCGCATTAGCGACCTGTAATTTCAGGGTTTTATCAGATGATTCGGTGCTGGTTGGCGGCATAAATTATTCCATTGATGACATAAGCTTTGGGACAGGGTGTTTGCAAAAAGCAAATAGAGAGCCTGAACCTAAGCATCAGTTGAGAATAATTCAAATATGCAAGGCACATTTTGCAAGTTCATGCGTTTATGATTGGAAATTGGAAGACTGTTAGCGGTAACAATCCAAAAAAAAGGCCAGCCCGAAGGCTGGCCGTGTAAGGTATATAGGAGAGGATGCCTAAAAGGCCCCTCCTATATGTAGAAAATATGATTATTGTGCAAGTGCGAAAAGGAGTTATTAAGTTGCACAAAACGCAAGACTATGGTATAAATTACTGATACTTATATATATTTAAGGCCATAATTTTATTTTGCAGCGCACAATAAACTGTTTTCAGCCCTTTTTGACACTTGAAAGCCAAGGAATCGGAGTAACTCCTCATAATGCGGCAACTGCCCCCCCTTAGATCATTAGAAGCCTTTGTTCAGGTTGCCAGACTCGGTTCAGCCCGTGCTGCCGCAAATGAACTTGCTATCTCCCCATCAGCGCTAAGCCGCAGAATTGCGTCGCTTGAGAGCTTTATGGGCAAAAAGCTTTTCCGCCGACAAAAGCAATTGCTCGCGCTTAATAATGATGGTGATGCGCTTTATCAAAGCATTTTACCGGCATTTAAGGCTTTGTCAGATGCCGTACATTCCCATCAGGATGCACAAAATGCATTGCGTTTGCGACTCGGTGTGTTGCCGCTTTTTGGCAGCCAGCGCCTTTTCCCCCAGCTTCCCGACCTGCGCAAACTTTATCCAAAGCTGCATATCGACATTAATTCCTCAACCCATGGTGAGAATATGCTGGGCGATACTTTGGACGCTGCGATTATTTTGACCGAAGAAGTTGATCCAGAACTGCACTCGGTGCAGCTTGACGAAAATTATATCTACGCCATCGCCTCTCGCGAAGTGATTGAAAAATTAGGCGAAAGCCCGTCACCCGAAATGATGGGCAAGCAAACCTATCTTATCCATAATGATATGCCTGAATCATTCATCCAATGGAAAAAAGAGCTGGGCTTTACCAATATGCCCGATGCCGCCATTGACCGCTTTGACAGCGGCCCGTTAATGCTAGAGGCCGCAGCACAGGGCCTGGGCATTGCCATCATGCATGATAATCATTTGCGCAAACAGGATGATAGACTGGCCAAATTGCCGGGCAAGATGGTGAAAAGCCCTTATAGCTATTGGTTTGTTTGCATGCCCTCTGCATTGGAAATGCGGGCGGTGCGGCTCTTTCATGACTGGCTGGTGAAAGCCGATCTGTAATCCGTGCCATGCGCAAATAGAAATTGGCGCTATAAATAAGATATGAGCATAATAAAAAGGGGCGGTCATTGCCGCCCCTTTGAAATTTTAGCCAATTGTTGCTTTTACAATATGACCAGGATTTGCCGGTGGCTCGCCCTTGGGCAGCGCATCAACATTATCCATGCCTTCGGTCACTTGGCCCCAAACGGTATATTGCCCGTCCAGAAATTCAGTATCACCAAAGCAGATGAAAAACTGGCTGTTAGCGCTGTTCGGGTCCATTGTCCGGGCCATTGAACAGGTGCCGCGCACATGCGGCTCGCTGTTAAATTCCTGCGGCAGGTCAGGCTTATCAGAACCGCCGGTTCCTGTGCCTTGCGGACAGCCGCCCTGCGCCATGAAACCGTCAATGACACGGTGAAACTTCACACCGTCATAAAAGCCTTCTTTTACCAGCTCGGTAATGCGCGCAACATGTTGCGGCGCAAGATCAGGGCGCAAAGTGATGACAATGTCACCAGTGGAAAGGGTCAGGGTCAATTTATTGTCGCTCATGCGCTCGCTTTCTTTCTTATCCAAAAACAGATTTCTCGCCCCGCTATAGGGCCGCATGCCGCCCTATAGCGTGTAGAGAGATTTTGTCACCCCTTGAGCGCAGAAGCTGTGAACCGCCGCGCAGACAAAGTACAGCTAACGCGCAGGCACTGCACAAATATTGTGACAGGCAGGGCGCTGTGTCGATTGCAATTGCACAGCTTTGCGACATATAGAGAGCCATATCCAGTGCGTGGGCGCAGACATTGTGCTGGTAAAGGGATTGCGCGGGCATAAAGGTTGGGAGCATAGGGCATGACCATTTTGGATGTTGACGGCCATGAAATCGACGCCCTGCCTGAAGGGCTGGACGATGAAAACCGCCTGAAACCAAGTTTTGTTAGCCGCATTGTCGCATCGCTGGATGATGGCGTGGACGATTCCACCTATGATCTGGTCGGCACTTTGCACCCGGCTGATATTGCCGATCTGTTTGAATTGGTTGAAAATGATGTGCGTGCGCCGCTGGCCGCTGCCATAACCGATTTGCTGGGCGCTGATGTGCTGGCGGAACTGAACGATTATGTGCGTGAGGACATAATCGAGTTTCTGCCCGCCTCTATGGTGGCGGAACTTACCGGACAGATGGAAACCGATGATGCGGTTGCCATTATCGAAGATTTGGAAGTGTCTGACCAGCAAGCCGTTCTGGCCGAGCTGGACCCAGAAGACCGTGCGGCGATTGAGGATGCGCTATCTTATCCAGAAGAAACCGCTGGCCGCTTAATGCAGCGCGATCTGGTGGCGGTTCCGGAACATATGACAGTTGGCCATCTTATTGACTATCTGCGCGAACATAGCGACCTCACCACCGAATTTTGGGAGGTCTTTATCGTCGATGCCGCGCATCACCCTGTCGGCACATGCCAGCTAAGCTGGATATTGCGCACCCCGCGCGATATATCATTGGGCGATGTCATGACCCGCGAGCAGACGTTAATTCCTACCGATATGGATCAGGAAGAAGTAGCGCTGCGCTTCCAGAAATATGCGCTGATTTCCGCTGCCGTGGTGGATGCCTCTGGACGCTTGGTTGGGCAGATTACCGTTGATGATATTGTCCATATTATTCAGGAAGAAGCGGGCGAGGATATATTGCGTCTGTCGGGTGCAGGCGAAGGCGATATTAACGAGCCTATTCGCGACAGTTATAAAAGCCGCGTGCGCTGGCTCATCGCCAATATGGGCACCGCCGTGGTGGGCAGCGCCATCATCTATGCCTTTGGCGCCGCGATTGAGTAGATGGTTGCACTGGCTGTGCTAATGCCAATCGTCGCCTCTATTGGCGGCAATGCGGGTACACAGACCATGGCCGTAGCGGTGCGCGCACTGGCGATGAACCAGCTCACACAATCGAATACGGCCCGCATCATTGGGCGCGAATTGCGCATTGCGCTGCTCAACGGTGTAACTATAGCCTTGCTGATCGGCATTGCAGCCAGTTTGATCTTTAGTAATGCTATGCTGGGCGGCGTCATTGGCACTGCGATGATTATCAATATCGTTATATCGGGCCTTGCCGGTGTATTGGTGCCTGTCATTCTGGACCGTCTCGATCAAGACCCGGCTGTGGCATCATCGGTATTTGTGACCATGATTACCGATTCCATGGGCTTTTTGGCGTTTCTGGGTTTGGCCGTAATTTCCGGCCTTGTTTAAGAATTTCTTCCTAAACAAGGGCAGAATCAGTCAGCCTTAAAACATTGAAAACCAATTGAAATTAAGCACTTAACTTTTCTTTTTTCTGCGTTCCTTTTTGCGCCGCTTCACCTCTTCAGGCGGAGGAATAATTTGCGACAATTCGCTAATAACTTCCTCTGTATTCAGTGAAAACTCGCCATAGCGCTCACTATTGTCCGGCTCAACAAAGTGGACCATGCCATAACCACGGCCCGTCAATAACGGCGCGAAGAAAAATTCCTTATAGCCTTTATGACGGGCAATAAGGGCCGAGTGCAGCAAAAATGCGTCATATTTCGCATCAAAACTGCCCTCATAAAGCGCAAGCAAATAGCCATCAAATCCGAATTCTTCTCCGTCATTGATCTTTTTCTTTTGCATGATTTTTGATTTTTCCACACGCCATACGCGTTTTGAAAGAGATTCAAAATCCGATGCTTTGTAGATGCCCTCTATATTATAAAAGAGCGTTTTATTATCATCATCCTTGGCCATCATTTCGGTCAGGCCTTTGTCCATCCGCTCCTGCCACAACTGATCGGGTGTTTTTTCCAGTCCGCCCCATAAATCGTCTGATTCAGCGCCTGTGCGCAGCAATTGGTTGGTCGCCATCACTGCACCAAAAGACGGAGCAACCCATTGCGAACGCGCCGCAAAATTGCGCCGCGCCATCTTCACCTCGCCCTTATTATAATTGTTTAAAATCTCAAAAAGATCCAAAAGCTCAATAATCGTGCCCTGCTTTTCTTCATTCTTACCCGCTGCTTTACGCGCGGCAAGATTGGCCGTGGCCATATCGTGATATTGGGTTGCTTTTTCCCAATTATCAGCCAAAGCAAAACTAATCGCGGCCTTTGCAAAGTCATCAGTAGACGGATGTTCAGGGTTCCAGATTTCATTCAGCATAACAACGCTTTCACGTGCTGCGCTGGCCTCTGCAAACTGGCCCAATTCTTCCAACCTATTAGCCTTAACGGTCAATAATGGCGGGGCTATTCTGGCCTTTCGGTCAAGTATCCGTGCTTCACTTTCGGTCGGTTGACGCTGGAACATGGTTTTTTGACTGGTCGTCAGCACTGGCAGAACCGAATAAGACGCCTGTGCAAATGATTGGTCGATCAGCGCCTGCGCTTCATCATAACGGCCCATTCTTATAAGGGCAGTGGCTTTTATCTGAGGGAAAGAGCGTGCAAAGCTTCGGGCAAAATATGGATCATCCATAAAGCCTTTTTCTTGCGCTTCACGCTCTGCCAAAGCGACATCAGCAATGGCGGCATCATAATTTTTTGCTTCAATATGGTGAATAGCCCGGGCGAGCAAAAGCTCCAAGCGCCGGACCGGATTACCCTCAATATCATCTCCGCCTTCCAAAAGGGTGGAGCATATGGCAACGCCTTCCTCTCCAAATTTACGTGCATCCGGATCGGGTGCCTCAGGGCTTGGCGCAAAAAGGGCAAGCAAGGTAATCGCCCCCAATAAACGGGCCGCCGTCTCACCAGCAGTCGTATTGTTGGGCTGGCCATCACATTGCAAATAGCGTGATGGCTCTTTGTCTTTCTTTTGCGCATAAGCCGGCTGTAAAGCCATAGTCGCCGCGCCCAAGCACAGTAAAATTTTTGTGAATTTCATATCAACGCTCCACCCCTGAATATAATCGATGCATTACGCTAATAAAGCTGGTCAGCATTTTCAAGGGGCCTATGCGCATGCGCATGTTACCCATTTTAATGATGTTTAATGCCTTTAGTGAAATCATGTTGAAAACAATATAATAGGTGTGGCTGACCTATGAGATTGTAATTTTGAATATGGTTTGTACATTGACTAAGGTAAGAGAGGGAACCGTTTTAATGACACATAAACCGCTTTTTCCGTTGTGCCTTGCGCTCACTGCATCAATAATATCATTTCCGCTAACAGAAATTTTTGCAGCGCCATTACAATCACAACAGATAGTCGACCCGTCCAGCTTAACCGCAGAGGCGGAGTTGTTAATGGCGGAGATACCCGACTGGGTTGAAATTGCCGAAATCCCAACAACGCAAAGCGAAGCAACACGGGGGCTGGCCGCCAGCCAAGCCGTGCACAGCGACCAATATATGCTGACAGAAAAAGGCGGCATAGCCTATCAGCGCATGGTCTATCGCATCAGCGATCGTTCAGCGCTGGAGGATTATGGCACCATGTCGATAGAATGGGAGCCAAGCCGTTCAAAAGCCATATTGCACCGCTTTAACATAATCCGCGATGGCGAAGTGATTGATGTTGTTGAACAGCAGGGCGACTTCTCTTTGTTCCGGCGTGAGGCTAATCTTTCAGAAGGTATCTTAAACGGCCAGATAACCGCATCAATGCAGATAGAGGATCTGCGTGTCGGTGATATGATCGAATTTTCCTATTCAATCGAAACATCATATGCCCCGATGATTGGTCATTATCAAAATTGGCACTATTTTTCTGGTTCAGTGCAAGCGGACCGGCTTGTGCAGCGTATTGTGTGGCCAAAGGACAAATATGCCAACATAATCGTAGGCGAAAAGCTGCCTAAAATGGCGGTCAAAAAAGTCGGCAAATATAAAGTGCGCGGTTTCAGGCAAGATAATGTTTATTGGGACGATATGCCCGATGATTTGCTGGAGCGTTATTATCGCGAACGTGCCTTTGAAATCAGCACATTTGAAAAATGGAAAGATGTTTCAGACGCGTTTATCCCATCCTATGAAAAAGCCATGGTCATCGGCAAAGATGGGCCATTGCGTGACTATGTTGAAAACATCCGGGCGCAAAATTTGAGCCAACGCGAAATCACCGAAAAAGTGTTGACGATGGTGCAAACTGATATTCGCTATGTCGGCAATTTTCAGGGGCTGGGCAACTATACGCCTGCTCCTGCGGCATCAGTTTACGCCAGTAAGTTTGGCGATTGTAAGGGCAAAACAATCCTGCTGGTCGCCATATTGCGCGAATTGGGCATTGACGCCACGCCCAGCCTGGTTGGCGCAAATGGCAATGACGGGCTAGAAGATAGCATCCCTATGCCCGGCTGGTTTGATCATGTCTTTGCACGCGTGCGCATTGATGGAGAGACATATTGGTTAGATGGCACCCGCTTAAACGATAGCAATCTTAGCCTGTTGCCGCCGGTGTTTTACGATTATACGTTGCCGCTGGAAGCGAATAGCGAATTAACAAAATTGCCTGAGACACGTTATAAGCGCCCGCAAACCACAGCGAAATTGGTGCTGGACAGCCGGGCCGGTTTTGACGAGCCGACCAAAGCAAAAGTCATTTTCACTTTCCAAGGTGATCAGGCCATTGCCGTCGGCAATGTCCTCGAACAAAAATCAGAAAAAGAATTGGCAGACCAGGTTAGCAAATCGCTGGCCGCAACCAAGGATAAGGATTTTGTTGCCGACTCCCTAGATTACAAAGTCGATATGCCAAACAAAATAGCCGTGATTGAAATGAGCGGCACAATGAAAAGCAATTGGGGTGATGCGGATGATTTTCGCAAAATGCTTTTGGACAATATGAGTGTTGGCAAATATTTTCATAAAGAGCGCGAAGAGGAAGAATATAAAGAATATAAGCCAACGCCATTATGGGCTAATGCCAGTTATGCAAAGCAGGAAATCGAAGTCTTTCTTCCAGAAAATAGCGGCCAAATAGATATTTCTGGCGCAAATTTTGAAAAGCAGCTTGGTCCTGCAATTTATACACGCAAAGTTGAACAAGATGGCAATGTTATCCGTGGATACGCCTCTACAAATATTGCGCGCGGTTCGTATCTGCCCATCGCCGCCAAAATCTGGGATAAGCGTGTTGATACATTATCTGAAGACAAAGTTTATGTAACCATCTTTGGCGATAATGCCGCTGCCGCCAAACGTATTGCGGGCTATGATGACTCTATTGAACAGGCAAGCAGCCTGGCCGATAGCGGGGAAATTCAGGCGGCGGCCAATATCCTAAACCCGCTATTGGATGGCGACCCCAATAATGTGAAACTGTTGGTGGCGCGCGGGCGAATAGGCAATAGCAATTCAGTAAGAGAACGCGATTTGCTGCGTGCTTTACTGATAGAGCCCAGCAATATTGATGCGCTGCGCACCATGGCGGAGATTTATCTGGAAGAAGATAATATCAGCCTCGGCAAAGCTATGCTGGAGCGTATTATCAAAAAAGATGATGACCATGAATGGGCCAAGGAACAGCTTGATATCATCAAATCCAAATAAGGTGCGCCCGATATTATTGGTGAGGCATGCGCATCGCCCCTTGCCTAATGGGCGATGCCCACCCAATTAGATTGCATGTCCTTGCATCTTACCAAAATTGCTTTTGGCAGCGAAAGCCCTGCTACACTGCGCCGCTGGCTGGAATCAAACAACAAAGCCAATGGCGGCCTGGGTGAGGCGCGGCTGACAACGCGTTATAAGCCTAAACGTGAAGCGGAAATTACCGGCGGCTCTCTCTATTGGATACACAGCCGCGCAATTGTTGGACGCAGCCCGATATTGGGCTTTCAGGAAAATGGCCAGGGCCGCTATTGGATAAGGCTGGAGCCTGTTTTGATACCCGTTATCCGCACTCCGCGCCGTGCGCATCAGGGCTGGCGCTATTTAGAAGATGCGGACGCGCCCAAAGATGGTGTGGGCGATAGCGGCAATATTGATGAATTGCCGCCCTTTTTGGTGAAAGAGCTAGCGAAATTGGCATTGATCTAAACGTTTTTAGCCAGCCAGCGCCTTATCGCGCACTTTTTGGAACATTTGTGCAAATGTCTCTGCGTCCTGTGCGCCGGGCACCATATATTTGCCGTCGATTATGGTCGCTGGCACGCCAGAAACACCGCGTTCAATCCAGGCATTAAGCGCGCCGCGCACATTTTGCGCATAGTCCGGATCATTTAGAACCGTACGCGCATCTTCTCTATCAAGACCAGCTTTGGCGACCGCTGCCAGCAAGATATCTTCATCGCTGACGTCTTGATTATCCTGAAAATAGGCCGTGAAAAGCGCCATCTTCAAAGCCATTTGCGCCTCTGCGCCGCCTTGCTCAAGCGCCCAATGCAGCAGGATATGTCCTTGAAAAGTGTTGTAAATCCGCTTGTCCGGCGCATTGTTAAATGTGAAACCCAGTGATTCGCCCAATGCCGCCATGTGGCTGCGTGTCTTGGCGCTGCTTTCGGGCGTCGCGCCATATTTTTGCGCAACATGCTCGGCAATATCCTGCCCCTCTGGCGGCATATTGGGGTTAAGCTCAAAAGGCTGCCAGACAATCTCGGCGCTAATGTCATCGCCCACCAGATCCAGCGCTTTTTCAACCTGTTTATAGCCGATTATGCACCATGGGCAGACAATATCCGACACAATGTCGATCCGCATTTTATA